>JBGQDJ010000025.1:0-13365 GCA_041495805.1 Geobacteraceae bacterium | reverse complement strand
TCGCCGGGAAAACCGACAATGAATGAGGTGCGAAGAGCTATTCCCGGTATTTCCGAGCGGAGCCTTGAAATCAGGGTACGGATTTCCGCTTCCGTACTTCTCCTGTTCATCCGCTGGAGGATCGGATCGCTGATGTGCTGCAGGGGGAGATCCAGGTATTTGCAGACCTTGTCTTCTTCCTTTATAAGCCGGATCAGACTGTCACGGATGCCGTCCGGATAGGCATATAGTAGCCTAATCCAGGAGAGCCCCTCAATCCCGGCCAACTCGCCGATGAGCGATTCTAGTGATTCCCCGCCTGTCAGGTCCTTGCCGAACGTGGTGATATCCTGGGCTATAAGGTTTATCTCCTTGACCCCGCCTTTGACAAGTTCGCGGGCTTCCCTCAGGAGCCTTTCCATTGGGCGGGAACGGAAAGCACCGCGCAGGGATGGGATCACGCAATAGGAGCAGCAGTTGGAGCACCCTTCGGCGATCTTCAGGTAGGCGGTATAGTAGGGAGAGGATTTCAGGCGCGGAAGTTCTTCGTCGTAGAGATAATTCGGATCGCCCGTGTAGCGGATCTGCCTGCCGCTTTGGCGCTGTTCGGCGATGATCTCGACGATGCGCGGATAGTCGCCGGTGCCGACGAAGATATCCACTTCCGGCAGCTCCATGGCCAGTTCTTCCTGATAGCGCTGCGGCATGCACCCGGTAACGATCAGCAACCTGCAGCGGGCGTCATGTTTCCGGTCCGCAAGATCCAGGATGGTGTCTATGCTCTCCTGCTTTGCCTCTTTGATGAACGAGCAGGTGTTGACAATAATGATCTCCGCCTCATGTTCATCCGTGGTAACCTCATACCCTTCCCTGGACAGATAGCCTAGCATGACCTCGGCGTCCACCAGGTTCTTGGGGCAGCCGAGGCTCACCATGGTGACTTTTTCCTTGGAGTTATCTTGCAAATTCACCTCACAGAAAAATAATTGATAGACTCCGATAACCCAACAGCGGCGCGATTTTTTCGCAAGATCAAGGCTGTCGAGCTATTGCGCGGAGGCGTAGCAGCGCTACGCCGCACATGGAATAGCGTAGACTTACGCAGATATTGCGGAAAAGGCGCGGCGCCTTAAGAGCGGAAATTGACGAACTGGAGCTCCACTTCCAAGTCCTTCTCTTTCAGGAGCCTGATAAATTCCTGCAGATCATCGATGTTCTTGCCGGTGACCCGGACCTGGTCCTCCTGTATCTGGCTCTGGAGCTTCAATTTTGTCTCTTTGACAAGTGTATTGATCTCTTTTCCCTTTTCCTTGGAAATCCCCTGCTGGATCGTGATGATTTGACGCACCATGCTTCCGGAAGCGGCCTCAACCTTGCCGTACTGGAGACCCTTGAGGGAGATGCCGCGTTTTATGCATTTGGATTGCAGAATGTCAATGATAGCTTTGAGACGAAAGTCATCGTCGGCAAGCACCTTGACTGTCTCATTTTCCAGGGTTACCTGACTCTTACTCCCCTTGAAATCGTAACGCTGGATAATCTCTTTGACTGTCTGATTTACCGCGTTGTCAACCTCCTGCATATCAACCTTGGAAACGATGTCGAATGACGGCATCTGAACCTCCTTATATAATTCAGGTACAGGTAGAGGTTAAGGTAAAGTTAAAAGACTTTCTCTGCCTCTATCTTTACCACTACCTGTTTTTTATAACTTCCACGCCGCTGGGTATTCTGAAGGTGAAGCGGTCGTTGCTTATCCCACGGTTCACCTTGACACGGCTCAGCGCGATAATGGTGCGGTTGCCGAAATGGTCATCAACAACGGACGAGACAACGGGAAAGAGCGGTTTAGCGTTGCCGCCGCCCTGAAATCTTTCCACTGCCGCGGCGGAAATGGTTAGCCGGAGTTTTTCCACTACCTGGCTTGGCTTCTTCGGCACCAGATCCAGCACGTAATTGCCTTTCTTGTCCCGGCCCTCACCCGCAAAACTGATGGTGAAGTCGCGGGAAATGTGCCCCATGCCGGTCAGATAATTCAGTGCGATCCCGTTGCCTCCGGCAAAAAGCTCCGACACGTCGCTGACCATAACCTGTTTGTTGTCGGGAAGATAATACCAGGCGGTCTTCCCATCGGAAATGATCTGTTGCCGCGGCTTGGTATAATCAAAACGAAACATGCTTGAGCTGCCTGCCGTTTTCTTGATGAACAACTCCCCTCTGCCAACCTCTTCCCTTTTAATCGATGCAATGGATGTGCGCTGGGTAAAATCCGCCTGGACATCAGCCAAAGAGTTGTAACCCTGTTCGAGTGAAGCTATCACATCTTTCAGCTCCGCTCCGTAACCGGACGAAACTGAAAAAAAGATAACGAATATCAAAAAAATAATAGTGCGGTCAAGTCGTCTCATAAATTAGTCCTTTGTCCAACATTTTAAATTCGCCGCAGTTGAATTCCAGCGGCTTTACATCACGATTTTTCCAACATGGCATTAAATGAAGAGAAGGCCGGCAGCAAAAAGAAATGCCCCCTGAAACTATTGTCACCTTCGGAAAATTCCGTGTCAATCAATACCGAAACCTCTCCACCCTCACCGAGATCGTTGAGCACGTAATCAACGACCGCTCCGGCCATGTCCAGGGTGAGCAGAGGCACGGAAGGGATAAGGGTCATTTTGAACCGATCTCCCAGCGCATTGAGATAAGCCGAGGCCAGGATGTTCCCCACCTCTTTTAAGGCGGAAATCTCAAGCTCGGTCATCAGCGTTCCTTTGTCTTTGTTTCGGGACAATAGCAGTTCCAGCATCTTGACCGCGTCTTCCCGGGTGAAAATCATCATGATGTTGCCTCGAGCATCACCCAGGATCTGGAGATAAACCCCGATCACCATCTGTTGCCTACCCCCGAGGAATTCCGAGAGGCTTGCGAGATCCATTGTCATTACCCGTGGGACTTTAAGGTGTATCTCCCTTTTCATAAGCTGCGAAAGCGCTATTGCGGCATGGTCCATACCGACAATGCTCATTTCCTGCAACGCATGGAGCTGCTCATTGCTCATCTGGCTAAAACCCATAACAATTCCTTTCGCAACGCGATTTCATAGTAGATTGGCAACGTCAAGTACAAAAACTATTTCCCCGTCACCAAGGGTTGCACATCCCGCCAACCCTCTCAATCTGGCCAGGGGCCGTCCCAGAGGCTTTACAAACACTTCCTGCTGCCCGAGAAACCTGTCAACGGCGAGCCCTACCTTGCGCCCCTTGACCTCGGTAATAAACAGTGAAACAAACTCACTTTCTGGAAAAGCAGGGTGTGCTGCAAAGATGCGGGTCAGGCTTGATATGGGTACGGCTTCACCCCCCATATAAAATACTTCCTGATTCTCCGGTGTTGTAATCAGGCTTCTTCTCACTTCCATCGTTTGCAGTATATTGGTGACCGGAATGGCGACCGAAAACGGAGAGACCTTTGCGAGCAGCACATTGATAATGGTAATAGTCAACGGCAGCTTCAGAATTATCCTGCTCCCCCGCCCCAGTTCCGATTCAATGGCGAGACTGCCGGACAGTGATTGTATGGTCGAGTTTACTGCGTCCATGCCGACCCCCCGGCCTGAAACATCGGTCACCTCCCGGGCCGTGGAAAAACCGGGAATGCAGACCAGCAACAGTTTCTCCCGGATAGTCAATTCACCTGCTTTTTCCGGATCAAGAAACCCCTTTTCTATCGCCGAAGCGAGGAGTTTTGCCGGGTCCATCCCCCTGCCGTCATCTTCGACAACTATTACAATCCGGTCCTTTTCCCGGCTGACCGACAGCCTGACCAAACCTTCAGCAGGTTTGCCCGAGGCCAGCCGCTCCTCTCCGGGTCCCAGGCCATGGTCGATGGAATTCCTTATAATATGGATGAGGGGATCGGCAAGCTCTTCCAGTATGCCGCGATCAAGTTCTATATCCTCCCCTTCGATGATGAAATTCACTTCTTTGCCGCTTTTCTTTGCCAGGTCTCTTACCATGCGGGGAAAACGGTCGCTGATAGTTGCAAACGGCATCATCCGGACATTAATAACCTCGTTGTACAGCTCCCGCAGAAGTCTGGCAAGTTCTGCCAACCCCTCATCGAGTCTGGTCGAATTGAGTTCGTTACCTATGTTCAAGAGCCGGTGTTTGTTGGTTATCAACTCACCGGTCGTGTTTATCAGGTGATCCAGTATTTCGGTTTTTACCCTTACGGTTTGCCCGGATTCCCCCTGCTTATGACGCGCGCTCTGCTTGGTCTCCTTTACCACTTGTGCCGGAGCCCCTTCAGGCTGACCCGAAATGGATGGTAGCACTGCATCGATGGCGGAGTAAGGATCGTATCCGGAAATCCTGGCCGTCAGTTCGCCTATATCACGATTGCCGTCTCTTCCCTGGTCCACATCCAGTATCATGGACTCAAGACAGTCCGACCCTTCCAGGAGAAGATCGGCGGCGCCCGCATCGAAACTCAGAGTCCCTTTGCGGACCCTGTCCATGAGGTCCTCAAGCTTGTGTGCCAGTTCCGCAATATCAGCGTAGCCCATGGAGGCAGCCATCCCCTTAATGGAATGGGCTGCACGGAACAGGGAGTCTATTTTTTCACGGTCATCGGGCTCTTTCTCCAGAAAAACAATCAGCTCGTTCATCGAATGAAGGTGCTCCCTTGATTCGGAGATGAACAGCTCCTTGTATTTCGACATGTCCACGGATCAGACCTCTGCTTCCCGGGTGGTCTCTTGCAAACTCCCTAAAAATCATACTCCCCCTTTTCGGGGGAGTATCGGGCAGTGACAAAGGACTTTTAAGGCAATTTCATTCTGAACAGATTCTCTTCTTGTTCGAGATATCCGGTTCAATTTGACTGCATCATAATCGTATTCTGAAACCATGTTCTTAACTTGATCTTACCTGGAAGATATCTCGCTCAAGATCTCTTCGATTTTATCCAGAAGCTTCTCCACCGACAGCATTCTCACTTCTTCGTCAGCCATCATCAATACCTTTTCCACGAAGCGTTCGGTGCATTCGCTTTCTTCACGAATAATATCGGAGGAACGAATATTTTCAACCGAGTCTACCCACAGGGCAAGATTTGCAATGTGCGTGTCCAGCACCAGCAGTTGCCCTTGGGGATGGCGGGCGTCGCCGGTAAGGAAATCTGCCAGATCAAGGACTGAAACCATCTTCCCGTGGAAATTCATAATGCCTGCGATGTAGCGCGGTACACGAGGCATAGGGTATATCCGGGGGGGTTCCATGACCTCGGCGACATCACGCAGGTGCAGGGCATATCTGCATCCATGGAGAGTAAAGAGTATCAGGCGGTTTGCGCCGTCCATCATACGGCCGTATTCCTTGTTTCACCAATAGTAAATCGTTCCACGATGCAGAGTAGTTCATCGGACAGTTTCGCCAGCTCCTTGGAAGCCAGAACCATATCCTGCATAGCCGCGGACTGCTCCTCGGTAGCGGCCGAAACTTCCTCCGTAGAGGCCGCGTTATCTTCGGCAACCTTGGCAATTTCATCAATTGCCTGCACCATTTTTCCGGCCCCTTCGGTCTGCATCTGGGAGAGATCGGCAATACTGTTTGCCTTGCGCTCCGTATCCATTACGGTTGTGATAATTTCCCGAAAGGAAGTGGCCGTAACGTCAAGGTTTCTTTTTCCGACGTTTATCTCCCTTGCGCTGCCGGCAATTGTTTCATGGACTTTGACGCTTTGCTCCTTGATTTGCGTTATCAATTCGATGATATCGGCGGCGGATTTTCCCGTCCCATCGGCCAGTTTTCTCACCTCATCGGCAACCACGGCGAATCCCTTACCGTATTCTCCGGCCCGCGCCGCTTCTATTGAGGCGTTCAGGGCCAGCAGATTGGTCTGCCGTGCGATTTCGCCGATAAAATCGGCGATCTTTCCAACCTGCTGCACTTTAGCGGTAAACTCGGTAAATTGCCTGCTTGTCAACTCCGCCATATCAAAAAAACTTTTCAGACGTTCCAGGGAATCATTGGCCAGGTCACCCCCCTTTTTGGCTGTCTGGCTGGTTTCCCTGGCTGCCTTCGCAGCTTCCTTGGCCCTTTTGGCCACCAGTTCGATGGAAATCGCCATCTCATGAATGACTTTGGAACTCTTGCCAACCATCTCCGCCTGATTCTCGGCCCCTCTGGATATCTGTTCAATGGCCTGGGCCACTTCTTCGGTAGAGGCGTTGATTTCCAGCACAGAAGACGACAAAGTGGTTGCGGAATCCGAAACCTTGCCGGAAGTCATCCTGAGGTGTCCGACCAGTTCACGAAGGTTTTCCTGCATTTTATTGATCGATGCTGCAAGGTCACTTGTTTCGTCAGGCAAAAGAGGGCTCTTTATGACAATGTTTCTCGTCAGGTCTCCCTTGCTGATTGATTCGGCCGATTCCGTCAGGAATGAAATATTCTTGGTGAATTTTCTGGAAAAAAGCCAGCCGAGGATAAGGCCTATTGTCATGGCCACGACATAGGTCAATACCGTGGACATTTCTGCTGAGTAACCGAGACGATTGACCAGGTCGGGAGCAAACCCCACCGCGCCTATGACCACTGCAAATCCCAGAATGAACTTGTAACCTATGGGCACATGCATAATGTTCTCCTCTTTGGCTGATACTGGAGTATAAATAGAGTCCATCCGGAAACTCCGGATGAGACACTACTGGTTTCCAATTCGGAAACTAAATAACCCGGTATATCCTTTCTATCGGGCATACCGTCTGAAAACGTGCGCGTATCGTCCCGAAAAGCGTTTCGGATTTGCCCATTACCAGGATCCCGCCACTCCCCAGGACATCGGCAAATCCGTTGAGGATTATTTCCTGGTGCCTGCGGTCGAAATAAATCAGCACATTGCGGCAAAGGATGAGATCACATCCCGGAAAAGTATCCCTGTCAAACAGGTCCCGTTTTTTGAAATCAACCATCTCCTTTATTTCAGG
This sequence comes from Geobacteraceae bacterium, assembly GCA_041495805.1. Lineage (GTDB taxonomy): Bacteria > Desulfobacterota > Desulfuromonadia > Geobacterales > Geobacteraceae > JBGQDJ01. The sequence goes on along the minus strand of JBGQDJ010000025.1, from coordinate 6,401 downwards.
CAACAGGTGATATTTGCCATCCTGACTGCGGAACCATCGTGACCTGCAGGATTCCGGCACTTCAGCCAGACGCTCTTCTCCGTATATTCCGAGCCTCGCTACTTCAAGGATACTTGCGTCAACGTCCGTCGCCAGAATAGCGACTCTTTCCTTCGCAGCTTCCCTGGGAAAGAATTCTTTCAGTATCAATGCCAGGGAATAGGGTTCTTCACCGCTGGCGCAACCGACACTCCAGAAGGTCATGTGGTCTGTTTCTCCCCTATCCCGTTGTTCGAGCAGACAAGGAATTATTTCGGTTCTCAATTTTTCGAACGTGGACGGATTTCTGAAAAACTGGCTTACATGAATAGTCAGAACTTTGAGCAACAGATCCGGTTCATCCTTTTTTTGCCTGAGAAGTTCGCCGTATTCATCCGCGGTGCGGCAATGAGTGGCTCTTATCCTTATGGCGATCCTACGCCGGATACACTTGTCTTTATAGATGTCCAGGTTGAAATCCTTGATGTTTTTCAGAGTGCTTCGGATCTGATCAAAAGCATCGTCTGATATTTCAAGGTGATTTATGTCATCTATTTCCGGCATAATTGACGGGGAATTTTATCAGTGATGGGATGAAAACGCAATGGCTCAAAAATGGTATTTTGTAAATATCAGGAGAAGTGATTGAAACCCATCTCCTCCGGGAGATATTCCGTACCGGATGCGGTGAGCAGGGTCAGACCTGCTGCGGCAATTTCTCCGATAACGGTACATACCGTCCCGGTTTCCATTAATACCGATTGAACAGCGGAAATCTTCCCGGGAGTAGTGGTGAATAGGAGTTCATAGTCTTCTCCGCCACTTAAGGGGAGTGAAAAAATGTCTTCCCTGACAACGGAATATCTTTCAAGGTAATCGGCGGAGAGTGGAAGTTTATCCAGAAAAAGCCGGGCGCCGACCCCGGAAAGGTCGAGTATATGTCCGAGGTCGGCCAGAAGCCCGTCGCTGATATCGATCATCGCCGAGGGCAACCTGGCTTCTGCCAGCTTTATACCCTCAATGACCCGGGGGAGAGGGTCAAGATGCCTGGAGGTCGGCGTGCCGGCGTGTATTCCTTTCTTCAGCAGGGCCAGGCCGAGGGCAGAATCTCCCAGGGTGCCGGTCACACATATGAGGTCGCCGGGCTGGGCGCCTCTTCTGGCCACCACCAGATCCGGCGATTGCTCACCCATGACGGTGACTGATATAATCAGCCCATTTTCCGAAGAACTGGTGTCGCCTCCAATGATGGAGGCGCCGAATCTATCCCCCATTTCAAGCATCCCATCGACAAACCCGTCCAGAAACTCAACGGATATATAGTTCGGGATAGCCAGCGACAGAAGGAAATACCGCGGTATCCCTCCCATGGCTGCGATATCGGAGAGGTTCACGGCCAGCGATTTCCTGCCAAGGGTGACCGGGTCGCTGAATGCCAGATCGAAATGGACCCCTTCCACCAGCATATCGGTGGTGATGAGGGTGAGAAGTCCCGCTGTCGGTTCTATCGCGGCAGCATCATCACCTATTCCTATTTTAACTACGGCATTGCGCGATGCCCTTGCGGCAATCCGGTCTATAAGGCCGAACTCCCCCAACTCACGGAGATTCAATTTCCGGCCCCGGCCGTCACCCCTTTACCAGGCGAGACCACTACACGCCTGGTCACGGTCTTACTCTTTCCAGCCGAATTTTTGCCGGGCAGATCAGCTGGGGTGGGAAACCTTTCAAGGGCCACTTTCAGGACATCATCGATCTCCTTTGCGGTTACAATCCTGATCTTTTTCAAGATATGGCGAGGGATATCCGCCAGGTCCTTTTTATTCAGTTCGGGGATAATGATAGTCTTTATACCCATCCTGATCGCAGCAAGCATCTTCTCTTTCAGTCCCCCTATCGGGAGCACCTTGCCGCGCAGGGTAATTTCACCGGTCATGGCTACGTCCTTCTTCACCGGTATCCTGGTAAGGGCCGACACCAGGGCCGTCGCCATGGTAACACCCGCGGAAGGGCCGTCTTTGGGGATTGCCCCTGCCGGCACATGGACGTGGATTTCCATTGCATGGTAGAAGTCGTCCGACAGGCCAAGCTCCGTCTCCTTGGAGCGTATATAAGAAAGGGCGGCCTGCACCGATTCCTTCATAACGTCTCCCAACTGTCCGGTAAGATTCAGTCCCCCCTTACCCTTCATAACGGTCGCCTCCACGAACAGGACTTCTCCTCCGACCGGGGTCCACGCGAGGCCAGTGGCAACCCCGATTTCGTTCCGCTCCATCTCTTCTTCCCGGATAAAACGTGGCGGCCCGAGAAATCTGGCCACGGAAGCGGCGTTTATGACAAAATTGCGCTTTTCCCCTTCCGCGATGCGTCGCGCCACTTTTCTGAAGATGCTTCCGATTTCCCTTTCCAGGTTCCTCAGGCCCGCCTCCCTTGTGTATTTGCCGATTACGGTCTTGATCGCTTCATCCGAAATGGTCAGATATTTTTCAGAAATCCCGTTTTCCTTGATCTGGCGCGGCACCAGGTAGCGTCTGGCTATTTGCAGTTTTTCCTCCTCGGTATAACCGGAGAGGTTGATCACTTCCATTCTGTCCTGAAGAGGTCCCGGCACCGTGTCTATATGGTTGGCGGTGGCGATGAACATCACATTGGACAGGTTAAATGGTAGATTGACATAGTGGTCCGAAAAGGTATAGTTCTGCTCCGGATCAAGAACCTCCAGAAGCGCTGATGACGGGTCACCGCGGAAATCCGCGCCGATCTTGTCAACCTCATCCAGCATGAATACGGGGTTATTGGTGTCGGCCTGCTTAAGCCCCTGCAGTATGCGTCCCGGCAATGCCCCAACGTAAGTGCGTCGATGCCCCCTGATCTCGGCTTCATCCCGCACCCCGCCAAGCGAAATGCGTACGAATTTACGCCCCATGGCCCGGGCAATGGATTTGCCCAGGGAGGTCTTACCAACCCCCGGCGGTCCCACAAAACAGAGAATTGGTCCTTTCATCTTCTTTTTCAGTTTTCGCACCGCCAGGAATTCAAGAATCCTTTCCTTGATCTTTTCAAGATCGAAGTGGTCCTCATCGAGGATTTCCTTGGCCCGTTTGATGTCGAGAAGATCCTTGCTCGACTTGCTCCAGGGGAGTTCCACCAGCCAATCCAGATATGTGCGCAACATTCCGGATTCAGCGGCATCGGGATGCATCTGCTCCAGTCTTCCGAGTTGTTTAAGGGCCTCCTTTTCCACTGCCGGCGGCATCTTTGAGTTCTCGACCGCCTTTCTCAATTCCATGAACTCTTCGGCACGGGAATCGGTTTCGCCGAGTTCCTGCTGAATGGCACGTAACTGCTCCCGTAAAAAATATTCACGCTGGCTTTTCCCCATCTCCTCCTTTGCCGCGGATTGAATACGGGCCTGCATGTTAAGGAGTTCATACTCCTTATTGAGCATTTCATTCACCCGTTTCAGCCGTTCCAACGGATCGATGATTTCCAGAAGGCCCTGAGACTCTTCCACCTTTAGCCCAATGTTGCTTGATATAAGGTCGGCCAGACTGCCAGGCTCCTGCATATTCTCCACAATAACCATGACTTCCGGAGTCAGTGCCTTGCCAAGGGTAATGATTTTGGTGAGTTGTTCCTTAACGGTACGGATCAGAGCCTCTGTTTCCAGGGTGTGCTCCGGAATTACAGGTTCGGAAATGCGTTCTATACGGACCGAATAATAGGGCTTTGATTCGACATATTCGGTGATTCTCCCTTTGGAGAGCCCCTGGACAAGTATTTTCACCCTGCCGTCAGGAAGTTTCAGCATTCTCATAATCATTGCAACGGTGCCGAAACTGTAAATAGCCTCCGGCGCGGGTTCTTCATCACCCACATCCTTCTGGGTGGCGAGAAAAATAAGCCGGTCCCCGGCCAGAGCATGGTCAACCGCCGCTATGGATATTTCCCTCCCCACAAAAAGAGGTAGAATCATATAAGGATAGACCACCACATCCCGCACAGGTAAGAGAGGCAGAATGTCGGGGATCTTAAGTTCTTCGTTTTCCTGTCGGTTATCCATCTCAATCTCCTTGTTCAATCGGTATATTCCTGATAATGGCGCTTTTGTCATGCACTTTCGGGAAGATCACTGCGAGTACCCCTTTGGCATATCTTGCTGATATGCGATTCATATCGACAGTGGGCGGGACCTCCACGGCACGGCAAAAACGGCCGAAATTTCGTTCCAGGCAGAAAAAGTTCACCTCTTTACATCTTGATTCCTGTTGTTTGATTCCTTCTACAACGAGCATATTACAGCATATGCTTAAGGAGATATCTCCCGGTGCAAATCCGGGGAGCTCAATTTCCACCACAAAGTTATCCGCCGTTTCATAAATGTCGACCAGCGGTAAATATTCCTGTTCGCCATTGGTTTCCTTTACCTCAATGGCTGAAAGATAATTGAAGACTTCGTTAATCTGCTGTTGGAAAAATGTCAGCCAATCCAGCGGGTCTTTGGGAATTACCGCCATACTTCCTCTCATACCGGGGTTTAATCATCCGGTGAAGTTGTTCCTTTTCACCGCCCGGTACTTATCGATACTCATTACTTGAAGCAAATGGTATCGAAATGTAAAATTGTCTTTCTAATTGTGCCAATCATCATTGCCTTTCTGATGATTTAACCATTTCCACCGTTAAAGTCAAGGCAATACGGGAAAGAACAGCTGTTTACCGGTATCAATACTTTACCGGATGCATGTTTATGCTTTTAAAATTGAATTTGCGGCTCCTGATGTGTATAATCCCGCATCCAATACTTACCAATCAGACGAGGAATCATGAATAAATATCAGATGTTTGTTTCGCTTATTCTGCTCTTAATACTTACAACGGGATTTGACTGGGGATTCGGTCCCAAGGACAAATGCGGCGAAGCCAAAAAGATTGCCTCCAGCTACGCCGACCTGAAGAACAGAGAGGAACGAAGCACCGCGGAAGCCCGTATCCAGAAGCTCTGTCCCGATGGCGCCGCCAGCCATTTCATAAAAGCGCTTAATCTTGAATGGTCGGGGGATACCGATCTGGCAATTGTCGAGTATCGAGAGACCTTGAAGGATTCTCCGGAGTTACCGGTGGCAAACGGCAACCTCGGACTGCTTATTTTGAAAAAGGGGATGTTGGATGAAGCCTCGGTCGAACTTTCCAAAGCCATGCAGGGGCAGTCTGATCCCCGTTACCACAAGGGTCTTGCGCGGATATTCGCATCCCGCAAGTTCTCCCCTTTGGCTGCCTATCATTACAGAGAGGCCCTGAAGGCTTACCCCACCGATGCGGACCTCCACGAGCAGCTTGCCGAAGTATATTCCGGAATGGAACTCTATGATAATGCTGAAGAAGAGTACCGGCGGACGCTGGCCATAAAACCCGGCAGCGAGAGCGCCCGGCTTGGACTGGCCGCGGCTTATACCGGCAAGGAGCGGTACGACAACGCCATAGAGGAATTAAAGAAGGCACAGGCCGCCAATCCGCGTAATAAGGAGATTCATCACCTGCTGGCGGAAAACTATGAAAAGAAAGGGGAGCGCAAAAACGCCGAAGAAGAGTATCAGCTGGCCGGTGAAGTCAATGAAGAACGTCATCTGAAATACAGTCGTCGGGGGGATGAATACTTTGCGGCAAAGGAATACGACAAAGCAGTTGCTGCATATCAATCCGCCCTTAAAGAAAAACCGATCTGGCCGGAGACCCTGCAGAAATTGGGTGACGTTTACAGGTCAGCAGACCGTGACGAGGATGCCATTGCCGCATATAAAGAAGCATTACGGCAAAAGGGAGAAAATAAAACCGTCCATTTCAGCCTGGGTACTCTTTATGAAAAAAAGGGGCTTCTTGATGAGGCAGTGGTCGAATATCGTCATTCATTGAAATTTGCAGGTGGACAAGAGGAGCCCAGACAAAGGCTGGCAGATATCTATTCTGTCCGCGGAAGCTTTCCGCAAGCAATTGAACAGTATCGGGAAGTGATTAAGCTCCGCGGGGACAATCCTCTCACGCATCTTAATCTTGCCAGGGCATATGTAAACAACAAAAATAACAAAGATGCCATAAAAGAATATCAGGAGGCTGTCAGGCTGAACCCCGACGATCTTGAGGCGCACCGTGAACTGGCGTCTCTATGCAGAAAAAACGGCCTGAGCGACATGACGGAAAAAGAGTATCTGGAAGTGCTGCGCCTGAAAAAAGACGATGTTGACGCTCGCAATGCTTTAACCGCAATCTACGTTAAAAACAAGAACTATGATGCATTGACCACGTTACTCAAAGCAGGCGTTGAACTGAATCCCAAAGACGCAAATGGCCATTACAAGCTGGGGCTGGTCTACGAATTCAAAAAG
>JBGQDJ010000024.1:0-13506 GCA_041495805.1 Geobacteraceae bacterium | reverse complement strand
GTCCCCTTTTTTCAACGCCTCCAGTATTTCAGGAAGATTCCCTTTCCCTTCCAGGCACTCCAGGGCATCAGCCGCCGCAATTCGGACCTCTTCGACGGGATCGGTCAGCAGGGCCGCCAAAACTTCGCGCCGTCTCCGTGTAGAATCAAATGGTTTCATAAGTTCCCCCCTGGTTATGCGGAGCAGTCGAGATCATCTACAAATTTTCTCAACTCGTTGCCAAACGCCTCATTCTGCCAATGCTTCAGGGATATGGCCGGAGCCTCGCATCCCTTCCCCTGAACAACGGCGTAGGCTACCGCCTCCAGCACGTTGTTGTTTACCAGAATTCCCGCTTCGATCCCCAGTTCCCCGGCCCTGGCCTCACGCCACACCTTCAATTTCTTCAGCAGCTCCCCTTTTTGGCGGTCCTTAACAAAGCGCTGCGTGCTGGGATACGAAGGAAGCCTGTCAGGCGGCAGGGCTGCGCCTCGATTGGTGGCCTCTAGTATTTCATGACCGTATCTCTTGCACAATTTAGGCGATAGACCGGTTATCCCTTCCAGGTCAGCGGCGCGTCGCGGCATTTTTTCCGCCAGCTGGCGTACAGTATCGGTTCCCAGGACCTTGAAGGGAGGGAGGTCAAGGCCCCTGGCAATGCCGTCCCTGAATTGGAGCAACTCCTCCAGCACCGCAAGGGTACGCTGGTCCATCCTGGCAGCCCCCTTGAAACGGAGGAACAACGGGCCGGCTTCGCGATGGTTTACACGGACGCCGGTTAAAAGCTCCGATTCCTCCTCCACCCAGGCCAATCTCTCCTTGCAATGCAACTCTTCCCTCAACTGTCCGTATAGCTCAATCAAAAGCGAAGTGTCCCTGACGGCGTACTCAATCATTTCGCCGGACAGGGGTCTCCTGCTCCAGTCAGCCTTCTGATATCTCTTGTCCAGTTCCACTCCGAAACGCTTCAAAAGTACGGCGGCCAATCCGACTTCTTTTTCACCCAGCAACTGACAGGCGATCATCGTGTCGAAAAGATTATGCACCTCGATGCCGAAGTCCCGGTGAAGCGAGCGGATATCATAATCGGCGCCGTGGAAGACCTTGCGAATGGCTTTATCGGCCAAGACCGGAGCAAGGGGAGAGAGGTCATTCAGAGCCAGGGGATCGATTATTACCGATTCAGCCGGTGTCGATATCTGTATCAGGCAGACCTTTTCCTGATAATGATGCAGAGAATCCGCCTCCAGGTCAAATGCCAGGAGGGGCTCACGGACTAGGCGCTTGATCAGCTCCCGCAGGGCGTGCGGGGCAGTTATAATTTCCGGCATTTTATTGTTTTTCACACCTGAACGCTCCAATCACCCGGCACCTGCCTGACAGCCACGGGCCGCTGTTAATTCACTTCAGAATTCCCTCACTATCCGGTACAGGGTTGTCCGCTGCGCAGGGCGAAACCCCGCCTCCCTGATCATCTCCACCATCTCCTCGCGGGAGATGCGAAAAGTGCAGCCGGCTGCCGCCACGACGTTTTCTTCGAGCATGGTGCCTCCCAGGTCATTTGCCCCGAAAAATAGCGCCACCTGGGCCATCCCGGCCCCCTGGGTCACCCAGCTGGCCTGGATGTTCGGAATATTGACGAGGAGAATCCTCGAAAGGGCCAGCACCTTGAGATACTCCGCTCCGGTAGCCGATTTCCCTCCCAGTTCCGTATTCCCCGGCTGGTAGGTCCAGGGGATGAATGCGGTGAAGGTCCCTCCCCCGGCCTGGAGGTCATGCACCCGGAAGAGGTGCTCAACGATATCCTCCGGCCCTTCCTTGCTCCCGAACATCATGGTGGCGGTGGTCGGCATGCCGAGTGAGGCGGCCTCGCGCATCACAGCCGCCCACCCTTCCCAGCCGATCTTCCTGGGCGAGATCTCCTGGCGCACCCGGTCTACCAGTATCTCCGCGCCGCCGCCGGGAATCGAATCGAGACCCGCTTCCTTCAGCCGCAACAGCACATCGGCAATGGTGAGCCCGGAAACCTTGGCGATCTGGGTAATCTCCGCCGGCGACAGGGAGTGGTTCTGCAGATCCGGGAAATGCCGCTTGATCCCGCGGAACAGACTCTCGAACCATTCCACCCCCAAACCGGGATGGAGCCCCCCCTGCATCAAAAGCTGCGTGCCTTCCGTATCCACCAGTTCCCTGATCTTCCGGTAAATCTCCTCGTCTGTCAACAGATAGGCGTCGGCAGCGTCCCGGTCACGGTAGAATGCGCAGAACCTGCATTTGGAATCGCATATATTGGTATAGTTAACATTCCGGTCGACCACGAATGTCACTATGTTTTCCGTATGCATCCGCCTGCGGATGCCGTCGGCAAGCTTTCCCGCATCCAGCAGGTCGGCTTCGGTGAGGAGCCAGATGGCTTCTCCGCGCGAGAGCGAGGAGCCTTCGTCAATTTTTGCCCTGATTGAGTCCAGCATATTCAATTACCTCAACGCTCCATTGCCACGGCAAAAGTAATCTCGGCTATGGAGAGCATGAGCGGTATTTCCTTGAGCGGAGCCCCTGAAGCGACAGCCTCGGCCAGATGGAACATATGCTGCCAGGGAACGGGCGGTTTTTGCGAGGACTTGAGCCAGCGGGTCATAAGGATCAGGCGTTCCAGCCATACGCCCCGCCGCGGTTCCAGTACATCACTTAGAATTCCGTCCACTGCCCGGAGCTCTTTGCCCCGCCCTTTCCCCTTCATGGCCGCAAGCACTACCCGGTCAACCTGATCGTCGTCCTCAAACCACGCATCGGCAAAATCCTGCCAGGCGGGCCAATCCAGGGACTCTTTAAGCGCATCGCTAGCGGCAATCAGCGGTTTGCTGCGGGGAACTTCCTCTCGCAGAAGAGCGAGCTCCCTCTCCGCATCAAACGGCTCAGCTTTCCAGCGGTCCGTGCCTATCAATTCAGCAATCTGCAGGAGGCCCCGGTGCGGCGCCCCTCCCCGGGCCGATCCAACGGCCAGGGCATGGCCAATTGCCCTGTCAACATAATCGGGGCCCACTTCCGCAAAGCACATCATGTCCGGGAGCCCGTCCATGAAGCGCTCCACGGCCTTTGGCGAAGGGAGCCTGTGGATGAAGGTATCGATGACGCCGGTCCCCTGCTTCCAGAGAATATTGCACAATTCGAAATGTTTTTTCTCCCCGACCGCGATCCATAATGACTGGGCGCCGGCGCCGTCAATGGTGGTAGCAGAGACGGAATGGAGCATATTCCCCTTGAGCGGCGCGCATTCCACCTTGGCCCTGCGGGCGTTGGTAATGGCCGCATCAAGCTCTTTGCGGATCTCCGGGGGGAACCAGTTGCGCACTATAATGAAACGTCGCAGGGTTTCAGGAGATATACTTTCCCCCTTCACACGGGAGAGCATCCCGGCCACCGCGCTCCGGACATCCTGCCGCGGATGGAAAAGCATGAGAGCCGCAATATCACGCATTCGGGTATCTGAAGAAGCAAACATATCCCCGGCGATTGCAATCTGGTACTGGGGGTCAAGCAGCCCGATCTGGTCCATGATAATGCCCATGGCCTCATAAGGATCGCTGATTCCCATTTCCCTGAGGCTTTCACCAAGGTAAGCGGAGATGTCTATGGGTGGGGCGTCATTTGCTTCATCTGAGAAAGAGAGCATCCGGCGCCTGTTTGCCTCATGAATGACCGGCAGGATCTCGATCCGGCTCTCAAGGAGGGTGCGGCCTACCGCGGAGCAGAGGTTCGCGTCGCCCCCCTCGATAAATAGATGGCGGGCAAGGGACTCCTGAAGACGTTCCATCCGCTCCATTGCCCCTTTTCTCCCACGCTCCATGTCGATCCGCAACTCTTCCAACAGGCATGAGAGGAGATTCAACGCCACGTTGATGCGGCTCTCTTCCTTTGTCGTCCTGGGTATAATCGTGGGAAGGAGCTCCGCCAGCTCTTCATCCATCTCGGGCCGCTCCAGCAACATCGTCCGGATTTCATGCTCCAGGTCAGGAATAAATTGTGACCCCCCCATGGTCGATGCCTTTGCCATACTGTCTATCAGGGAGAGGATCTCTTCTTTCCCGCTTTTGCGGTGGGATGAGCCGGCATCCGGCAAATCGTCCATAAGCCCCTTTGGGACCGGTTTCCTTTTACGGGAAAGCTTTGCCGTTTCATTTGCCAGTTGGGTAATAATTTCACTGGTAAAATCAGGAGACTCTTCAGCCTGACGCAACACTGAGCCGGGCGGGGGGAACGCTTTTCCCCGATACTTCTTCCCATCCACATGGCTTCTCACCTGCCGGTAATGGTCGTGCATCCTCCCCAGCCACTCTGCATCTTCATTGATGTGCCCTGTGAAGATTTCGAGGAGATCACGGGCCGCGGCGGACTGTGTATGGAAATTGTCCAGAAAAGGCCCGGCCAGAGGCCCATGGGGATCGAAACCGAAACCGATGACCGCCGCCAGTTTCCCCTTTGGCGATAAAACAAGCAGGGTGACGCGGCGACAGTCGCAACCCTTGTCGGTGCAGTATGTCTCGACAAAGGTATATGCCCCCTTTGCCGCCTTTCCGTACTTCGACAAGAGGGTAAGCTCCATGTAAGGGTCATTGTTCCGGGGGAAAATCTGTTGAAATGGGACCATTAGTTTCTTTACCTCACGAAATTTATCGGATGCCGGTCAGTAGATTCGCAGTTCATTATAGAGCGTGTCTCTTTCCACAGGGATGCGTCCCGCTTTCCGAATCAGCCCGGCAATCTCGTCCCTTTCCATGGCTTGGGGAGATTGAGCGCCCGCATCATGGCCGATCTTCTCTTCCATGACAGTGCCGTCCAGGTCATTGACGCCGAATGCGAGGGAAACCTGGGCAATCTTCTCACCCAGCATGACCCAGTAGGCCTTGATGTTGGTGAAATTGTCCAGGTAGATCCGGGCCACGGCAAGGGTCTTCAGATCGTCCACCCCGCCGCACCTTCTTTTCCTGTCGAGCTTCAGGAGAGAGTTCTCCGTCTGGAACGGAAGTGGAATGAATACCTGGAAACCGCCGGTTTCGTCCTGCAGCTCACGAAGCCTGGCCATATGGTCCACCCGGTCCTCATACTCCTCCAGATGGCCATAGAGCATTGTGGCGTTGGACTTGAGCCCGGCGCGGTGGACCTCTGCCATGATCTCCAGCCATCGTTCTCCCGTGATCTTTTCCGGGCAGAGTTTTTGCCTCACCTCAGCGCCAAGGATCTCCGCACCGCCGCCGGGAAGTGAGCCGAGCCCGTCAGCCTTCAATCTTTGCAGGGTTTCCGCAACCGGGAGCCCGGCTATCCTTGACAGATATTCGATCTCCACCGCCGTAAATGCCTTGATATGGAGGCTGGGAGAAACCGATTTTACCGTCCTCAGCATATCCTGATAGAACCGGAAAGGGAGGTCCGGATGGAGACCTCCGACGATGTGGATCTCGGTCGCACCCTGGGAAGCGGCTTCCACGGCCCTGGTCCTGATCTCCTCAAGGTCGTGGGCATAGGCCCCCGGCTCGTCCGCGGTACGAGAAAATGCGCAGAACGCACAGCGGTTCACGCAGATATTCGTATAATTGATGTGGCGGTTCACATTGAAAAAGACCCGCTTGCCGTTCTTTTTTTCATTGGCCGCGGCGGCCAGTGACCCTATCTCCAAAAGCTCATTGGAGCGAAAGAGAAAGAGCGCCTCTGCATCGTCGATGCGCAGGCCGTTCATCACTTTTTCGGTTATGGAAGCAAATGAAATCATCAAACCTCACTTGGAAGCAGCCGCTTGTGGCTAGTTGCTGGTAGCTAGCGACAAGTAACCAGTGGCTAGCGGCCAGCGGCCCACCTCTTGAACATGCTGTTCTCTATCCCCATGGAATCGAGCGCCTTTCCCACCACGAAATCGATCAGGTCGTCCACCGATTCCGGCCGGTGGTAAAAGGCGGGCATGGCAGGGACGATGCGCACCCCCAGTCGCGCCAGTTTGAGCATGTTCTCCAGGTGTATCTCACTCAGGGGTGTCTCCCGTGGGACCAGCGCCAATGGCCGTTGTTCCTTGATCATCACGTCGGCGCAGCGCTCCAGGAGGGTTCCGGAGTTGCCGCAGGCGATGCGGGCAAGGGTCCCCATGGTGCAGGGGCAGATCACCATCGCATCGGGTGCGCTTGAACCGCTCGCCACCGGGGCGAAAAAATCGTCTTCGGCAAAATAGTCGAGCCGACCCGGCTTCGGACGGAAGTAGGCCGCAAGCGCCTGGAGCACGCCGCCGCTCCCGCCCCGCAGGTCAAGGCCGGTCTCCTCCTTTATCACCTGGAAACCTGCTCCGCTTATCAGGATGGTCAGATGTGCTCCGGAGTTCAGGAGCTCCTTACCCAGCTTCAGGCCGTAGATCGCGCCGGAAGCGCCGGTCATTGCAAGCACCACTCTTTTCATTTCCATTGCTTTCCCCTATCCCGCCAGCACGTCAATGAGGGTAAAGACGAATATGTTAATGCTGATATAACCGTTCATACTGAAGAAGGCCATGTCGAGTTTAGTCAGGTCGCCGGTGCGGAGCAGCCAGTGCTCGTAGAAAAGGAGTGCGGCCGTTATCCCGACGCCGACCAGGAAAAAGAAGCCGAGATTCATCGTCGCATAGAGGGCCAGCAGCAAGCCGAGCATCACCAGATGAAAGAGACGGGCGACCCAAAGGGAACCGTTGACGCCAATCCTGACCGGGATCGAGTGGAGGCCATGGGCCCGGTCAAACTCCAGGTCCTGCAGGGCATAGAGGGTGTCGAACCCGGCCAGCCAGAAGACCACGCTGGCTGCAAGCAATATGGCGGGCTGTTCGATTCTCCCCTGGATCGCCACCCAGGCCCCTAATGGAGCAAAGGCGATGCATATCCCCAGGACGATGTGGGCCAGCGCCGTAAAGCGTTTGCAATAGGAGTATAGCACCAGAAAAAAGAGGATCGGCGGAGAGAGGTAGAGGCATAGCGGGTTCAGGCGGTATGCCGCATAGAAGAGGAGGAGAATGCCGATCATGACGAAAATGAAAACGGTCCCCTTGCCGATGAGCCCTGCCGGTATGGCGCGGCTGCTGGTCCGCGGGTTTTTCGCGTCTATCTCCGCGTCTATCATCCTGTTGAGTCCCATGGCCGCCGTGCGCGCGCCCACCATAGCCGCCACTATCCAGAAGGCCTGATCAACCGTGGGGAGCCCGCGGGCGGCAAGGACCGCGGCAGTAAAAGCAAAGGGGAGCGCAAAGATGGTATGGGCGAACTTGATCATCTCAAGAAATATCTTGATTCTGTTAAACAGGGACATGGCAGGTAAACCTTTGCTCAAAATCATCGGCACTCCTGATGCCTTAATGGATAAATTATAACCCGTACTCCCGCCATCTACTATCAACCATCTGTATGACCGATTGACCGCGGGCAATCTCATCTGGAAAGACATTTTTACCAGGACAATTTTCGGCCTTCCTGGTGGCGTCCAGGCCGATACGACCCAGGGGGATCTTTTTCCTGTCAGATACGTCCGGCACAATATCGTGTCGCCAATCGACGAGATTGAAGACCTTCCAGGCGACCAGCGAAATGTCGTGCACGTCCGTATCCGCGTCAACGACCACGATCAGCCTGGCATCTCCCAGCCGCCTCCCTCCCCAGAGGGCCTCCATAAGCCGGCGCGGATGGGCGGGGTCCCCCTTTTCAAGGGCCACGATGGAGCATCCATGAAAGATCCCTTCCATGGGCATATGGATATCGATTACACCCGGCAGTTCGCGCCGGATTACCGGCAACAGCAGCCGTTCGGTCGCCTTGGCCATGAAGCAGTCCTCCATGGGGGGGCGGCCCACCACCGTGGCCGGATAGATCATTCTCTTTCGCCTGGTTATGCACGTGACGCGCATGACCGGCACATCTCCAGCCATCGCGTAAGAACCGGTGTGGTTTCCGAATGCGCCTCCAGGGCAGGTCTCCCCGGGCTCGATGAACCCCTCTATTACCATCTCCGCATCTGCCGGGATCATTAGAGGGCTGTTCATACAAGCCACCATGGAGACCGGCTCACCTCTGAGGAAACCTGCCAGATGCATCTCGTCAATGCACTCCGGTAGCGGCGCCGATGCGGAATAGATCAATGCCGGATCACCTCCGAGGGCAACTGCAATCGGCATCCGCTCGCCGCGCTCCTGGTATTTCCGGAAGTGCCCCGCGGCTCCGCTTGCGGCCCGCCAATGGATGCAGACAACATCCTTTCCGATCACCTCGACCCGATTCATGCCGCAGTTGGGTTTTCCCGTATCCGGGTCACAGGTTACAACCAGCGGCAGTGTGATGAAACGCCCGTCATGATCGGGTCTGCCGTCACCTGCAAAATTCTTGAGTATCGGATATGCATCCAGGTCCGGCCGCGTCTCAACAACTTCCCGGCAAGCCCCGGTTGCCGACTGCTCCGGAGCATACCTGGTAAATTCCGGGAGAGCCGACAGTGCCGATAATATATCCCCAGTCGCTGAAGAAGGGACCTTGGAGAGGAGCTCTTCCATCCGCAGGGTCAGCTGATTCAGTTCACTCACCCCAAGCGCCAGGCAGATTCGCCGCATAGAGCCGAACATATTGGTAACGACCGGTAATACGCTACCCCTGACATTTTCAAAGAGTAACGCCTCGCCTCCCAAAGGGGACTTGCTCACCCGGTCGGTGATCTCGGCGATCTCAAGAAGCGGGTCCACCTCGACGCTCACCCGTCGGAGCTCCCCCTCCTCTTCCAGTTTGCTGAGAAACCCGCTCAGGTCCTTGAAGGCCATGCCTCCCCCCGATGGTGATGATCAAACTTATTTTTTAACACTTAAGGGATTATAAGACAATCGTTTTTATTTTCCGGAGGAGTAATACTATTGACAAAATACGCTTAACAGGCTATAAAAGCCGAGTCGGGATGTAGCGCAGCCTGGTAGCGCACCTGCTTCGGGAGCAGGGGGTCGCTAGTTCGAATCTAGTCATCCCGACCAGAAAATAGAGGGTTTACGGCATTAGCTGTAAACCTTTTTTCATTCGTGTTGTCTCAAATCGCCGGGCAAATGGTGAGCTGAAATGAAATAATCAACCTTCTGATGGGTGCCTTGTTGTCAACAGATTTCCGACGTTGGGTCAAGGCAGGAATTGTCGATCCTGTATCGTTCCAACCTGTCCCGCAGGGTATTCCGGCTTATGCCGAGAAGCTTGGCGGCCAGGACCTGATTTTGGGAACTCTTTTCCATTGCCATGTGAATCAGGGCCTTATCCAGCCCCATATTGATGCTGTCATAGACGGTCCCCCTGTTTTTCAGGCAGACCCGGTCAAACATCGGCTCCAGGATATTCCAGAAAACCATATAGTAATCATCCACTATACCCTTCATGTCAATCTCTTTCTCTACTGTCATGCACTGGATGGATGACGCGAAATCTTCGGGCATGAGCATCTCGCTTTTACAGAAAACCGTTGCGGAATTGATCACGTTTTTCAGCTCCCGGATATTCCCTTCCCAATGGTGAGAGATCAGCATGTCCATGGCTTCGGGGGCAATCCCCTTGATTTTCTTCCCGTACTTCCGGGAAAACATCCCAAGAAACAAATTGACCAGGAGAGGAATATCTTCTGCCCGGTCCCGGAGAGGGGGGAGGTAAAAGGATACCACCCGCAGACGGTAAAAAAGGTCTATCCTGAAGGTCTTTTCCTTTACGGAGCTTACCAGGCTCTTGTTCGTCGCCGCTATGACACGGACGTCCACCTTTATGGTCTCGTTTCCGCCGACCCTTTCGAATTCCTGGTTTTCAAGCACCCTGAGGAGCTTCCCCTGGTTGGCAGGGCTCATTTCGCCTATTTCATCGAGAAAAATGGTGCCGCCGTTGCACTGTTCAAACTTGCCGATGCGACGGGTATGGGCATCGGTAAATGCCCCCTTCTCATGTCCGAACAGTTCGCTTTCCAGGAGAGCTTCCGGCAAAGCGGCGCAGTTTACCGCCAGGAATGAGCGATTGTGGCGGCGCGAGTTATTATAGATGGCCCGGGCCAACAGCTCCTTGCCGGTGCCGCTGTCTCCCTGGATCAGTATAGTGGCGTCGGAATCGGCGACTTTTCCCACCATCTTCCAGATTTCCACCATCTCCGGGGAAGAACCGATCATTATATCGGTATCCGCATCTTCAGAGGATGGGATTTCCTGTTCCCTGGAGTAGCGGACCTTTCTGCTCAGGAGGTTGCATTCCAGGGCCTTATTGACGATACTCTGCATCCTCTTCATGTCGAAAGGCTTGGTCAGGTAGTCATAGGCGCCCAGCTTCATCGCCTCGATGGCGGTCTGCGTGGTCCCGAATCCGGTCGCCATGATCACGGCAAGGCCCGGATCTATTTTTTTTGCCTCCTTCAAAACCTCCAACCCTGACTTGCCCGGCAGGTTTATATCCAGTATCGCCACATTGGGACGCTCCAAGGCTATGCGGCGCAGGGCGGCGTCACTCTCACTTTCCAGGAAGAGTTCTATCTCTCCCGTGAAAACGTTTTTCAGCATCCGGAGAATACTCTGGTCATCGTCGAGTATGAGGAGTTTGCATTTCATATCATCCGCCCGATATTTAATTTCCCCGGCATCCGCCCATCGGAAATCACCGGCTTGTACATTCAGGTTGCGTGGGTATTCAGGGCCGGTTCCTTCAGTTTACCGCAGAAGGGGCAGCCTCGCCACTCTTCTTCCAGCGGCAGCCGGCAAACCGTGCAATAGTTATGGCGAAAAGAGCTGCAAAAGGGGCAGAAGAGAAACTTGGCGTCCACCATCCTCTCGCAGTTCGTGCAACGCCGCTCGTAAACCGTTTGCGGCCCGATAACCCTGAGCAGCTCATCAAGGGTCGTATAACCCCTTTTTACCTTTTCCACCCCGTCTTCGATCAATGTCTTCATCCCGTTGGCGCGCGCCATTTCAAAGAGTTCATTCTCATTGTAATTGCCGTTGATGAAATGGCGGAAATCATCGCACATGACAAACATTTCATATACCCCGATCCTCCCCCAATAGCCGGTATTGTTGCATTTATCGCAACCTTTTCCCCGCCAGGTTTCCTCCCCGAGGATTTCGCCGGGAACCTTCAGCATATCGAGGATGCTCTGATCGGGTGAAATCGCTGATTTGCACTGTTCGCAAATCTTGCGCACCAGCCTCTGGGCCATGATACCCTCCAGCGCGGAGGCTATGATGTACGGCTTGATATTCATATCCATGAGGCGCGTTATGGATGCCACTGAATTGTTGGTGTGCAGTGTCGTGAGCACCATGTGGCCGGTCAGGGAGGCCTTGAAGGCAACATCCGCGGTCTCGTAATCCCTGATCTCCCCGACCAGGATGACATCCGGGTCCTGACGCAGGGTGGCGCGGAGAACCTGGGCAAAGGAGAGGCCGATCTTTTCCCGTACCGACACCTGGTTGGCCTCTTCGAGAAAGTACTCTACCGGTTCCTCGATGGTCTCGAAATTCTTGCTTCCATCCATCATGGTATTGAGTAACGAGTAGAGCATGGTGGTCTTGCCGCTCCCCGTAGGGCCGGTTGAAATGATTACCCCCTGGGGTTTTTTTATCAGGATGTTGATCTTTTTCAGGTCGTCCGGCAATACCCCCAGCTCATCCAGTTTCCTTATGGAAGCGGTTTTGTCCAGGATGCGCAGGACCATCTTTTCACCACTTAAGGTAGGCATTGAAGAGACCCGCATATCCACTATCCGGGTGCCCGCCTTAACCGTAATCCTGCCATCCTGGGGTTTGCGCCTCTCGGAGATGTCCATTTTGGCCAGGATTTTGATCCGTGAAACGGTTGCGGGATGGAGATCCGCCGGAATCTTGATCTTGTTGTGCAAAAGGCCGTCGATCCTGAACCGTATAACGGAATACTTCGTCTTTGGTTCGATATGGATGTCACTGGCACGGTAGCGGACCGCCTCGG
Organism: Geobacteraceae bacterium; assembly: GCA_041495805.1. Classification (GTDB taxonomy): domain Bacteria; phylum Desulfobacterota; class Desulfuromonadia; order Geobacterales; family Geobacteraceae; genus JBGQDJ01. The sequence goes on along the minus strand of JBGQDJ010000024.1, from coordinate 1,555 downwards.
AGATGATCGCATTGACGATGCGGATGACCGGGGGGATCTCGGAAGAACCGATCAGTTCCTGGACACTGATCTCCTTTTCCTCTTCATCAAGGACAATATCGATTTCATCAAGGGGTTCCAGGTCGGTAAAATCATCAATCGACTCAAATTTTTCCACCGGACCGTCGCCGTACACCTTGTGCAACTGCTCAAGGATTTCGGAGCCGGGTGCAGCCAGTGGCACCACCTTGAGTCCGGTCATAAGCGAAATATTATCCAGTTTGTAGATATCCGACGGGTCGGCCATGGCCAGGGAAAGCTGCCGGCCGTCCAGCTTTACCGGAATCATCCGGTTTTTTTCACATAACTCCCGGGGAAGAAACCTGACCGTGCTCTGGGGGAGGCTGACCTCTTTCAGATCAATAGATCCGATATTCAGATGCTGTTGCAGTATCCGGACTATTCTCTCTTCTTTAGTCAGCCCCAGCCTGACCAGAGACTCGTCGAGGGACTCATCCGCTCTCTTTTTGCTCCGGGCCGTTTCCAGACATTCTTTTGTTATTTCACCCGCCTTAAGGAGGATGACCCCCAGTTGCCCCCGGTTCTCATCTACAAAACCCGCATAATTATTTATCTTGAGTTGCTGCTTTCTGGAAAACTCCTTAAGCTTCCGGTTTTCCTGCATCAGCACATATTGTTGCAGGGCCAGGCTCACGGTAAGCCGCAGGTCCTCGTCATTCCACGGTTTTGTGATGAATTTGTAGACCGCCCCCTCTTTCACCGCCCCCATGATCGACTGCACGTCGGCATAACCGGTCAGCATGATCCTGATGGTTTCCGGCCACTTCAACTTGATTTCCTTCAATAGTTCCGCGCCGGTCATGCCGGGCATGCGATGATCGGAAATTACCAGATGGACCCTGGCCTTTTCCATGATCGCCAACGCCTTGTCACCCGAAACGGCGGTGAAAATCTGATAGTTTTCATCCAGGAAAATCCTGCGCAGGGCATGCAACACCCCTTCTTCATCATCGACAAAAAGGAGATTGAACCCCTGTTCCCCTTCGAAGGATTCCGGACCGAGAATATCCGCTCCAGGGTCCAGGGCATCAACCTTTGCCGCGTTTTTGAAAAGTCCCGAGTATTTCGCCATCAGACTATCCTTTTAATGGGTAGGGTTATCATAAAAACAGCGCCACCCACTTCCGGACAATTCACCTCAATGGTCCCGCCGTACGCGCATATGATGTCATATGCCACGGTAAGGCCCATTCCGGCTCCGGAGCCCACGTCCCTGGTCGTATAAAAAGGCTCAAATATACGATTTCTGATCTCATCTGGGACTCCCGGTCCGTTATCGCTAAAAGAAATCCGGATACTATCACCTTCATGCCTGGTGGCGATGACCAGCCGAAGTCCATTGCGGCGGGCCTGAATGGCATTCAGGATCATATTGAGAAAAACCTGGCAAAGCAGCGCCGGTTTGCAGACAAACGGGGGGAGCGGCCCATAGTTCCTGACTATTTCACTTCCTTCCGGCATTTCATGGCTAAGCACATTGATGGTCTTGTCGATC
>JBGQDJ010000023.1:0-13796 GCA_041495805.1 Geobacteraceae bacterium | reverse complement strand
CTGGTGATTGCAATGCCGGAAATCCGGTGAAAGTCACCGGTGGGCTTTCCCTTACCATCAAAAATTGTCAGGTTCCCAGAAGATTCCAGCGCATGATTGATACAAGCGCATTTCCTGCTGTAGTGAAAATGATTACCCCATATCAAGTGAAAATGAGGAGGGGTAATGATGCAAGGATACTGGTTAAATTGAGGCAATCGACTACATATTCAATAAAGCAGGATGGCGATACTATTTTCTGGGATATAAAAAACCCGGAAAACATTAAAAGCAGTTCAATGGCAAGCAGAACGTCCCATTTTGCTACAGTATCAAAGAGTGAATCAGTCGATTCTCCTATTGCGCCCAGGGGGAAGGTCGCTCAATCTGCAGACGTCGCTTCAGTTCATGAAAAACAAACAGTTTCAGCACCAAAGTACGGCGAGAAAAAAATATATACCGGCAGAAAAGTCAGCCTTGAATTTTCTGACGCGGACATAAGGAAAATACTGCAACTGATCGCCGAAGTAAGTAATCTGAACTTCATTATAGGTGACGATGTTTCTGGGACCATTAGCATTAAGCTTGTCAATGTGCCGTGGGATCAGGCTCTCGATGTCATTCTTGATTCAAAAGGTCTAGAAAAGCGGCAAGACGGCAATATCATGTATATAAAGCCAAAGGGCAAATTCAAAACAGAGGAACAGGAAGAAGCTGAAGCCAAAAAGGAACATGAAAGAGGGATGGAGCTTAAAACAAAGGTGTTTGATATAAACTTTGCGGCTGTATCTGATATAGCAGCTCAATTCGATAAATTGAAAAGCGATCGCGGCACTATTTCAACGGATGACCGCACAAACAGGGTTATTGTGACTGACAATGAAGACAGGCTGGAAAAAATGCGCTTCCTGCTAAAGCAGCTGGATATGCCGGAAAAGCAGGTGATGATCGAAGCACGCATAGTCGAGGCATCTTCGACATTCACAAGGGATCTGGGTGTACAGTGGGGAATACATTACAAGGACGGATCCGCTTCGTTCTTGGGAATCAATAAGCTGGATATGGGATTGGGTGGGATAGTAACCCCACCTCCCACCACGGGGACATTTGGTGTGGCTTCAGCCGGCGCGGCTACAGGCATATCATTCGGCAAGCTGGCAAGCAGTATCCAACTGGATCTTCGGTTATCAGCCGCAGCGACAATAGGGCAGGTAAAAGTCATATCGACACCCAAAGTTATAACCCTCAACAACAAGTCTGCAAAGATTTCCCAGGGGCAATCCATTCCTTATCAGACTACATCGGCTGAAGGGACCAAGACGGAGTTTATTGAGGCGGCGCTCACCCTTGAGGTTACCCCGCATGTTGCCTCCGATGGTACCATCAGTATGAAGATAAAGGCCACGAACAATTCCGCGGGTTCCGGTACCCCGCCGCCGATAAACAAGAAAGAGGCGACCACGGAAGTACAGGTAATGAACGGAGAGACTACCGTAATTGGTGGCATTTATCAGGACAGTGATACGGAAACTGATGTCGGCGTTCCGTATTTGCAGGACATTCCGTTATTCGGGTGGCTCTTCAAATCCAACAACAAGTCCAAAACAAAAACAGAGCTGTTGATATTCATAACACCAAAGATCGTTAACTAAATTCGACATGGATCGACATTATACTTAAGGAGGAATTAAATGAATTACTTGCGTCTGTCTGTACTACTAATGTTCATCACACTCTTTTCGCTTACCGGATGCGGGAGCAAGGATGTGCATGGCGACCTTACGGTAACCGGAGCATCTAGCGCTGTAGTAACTGGCGCAGCGAATGTAAGTTTCACGATGACCTACACGAGACCCGAGGGGGGGCCATACGATGGTGTCAGTTTGGCAGTTACAACCACACTAGATGGTGTACCCTATATCAACAGCACGGAGACACTTTCTTCCAGTGGTACAAGGATACTTACTTACCCCGGGATTCCTACAGGGAGCACTCTCAGACTCCAGGCTCAGTTTGGAGATCTCATCAGTTCCGCCGCCATAACAGTTGCTAGTGCTACATTGACGGTAGCTCCTTTAACCGACTTTAATTTTGCAATAGGATCAGCGATAAATTCAACCAAGTCTGGGACGATAACCGGAGGAACCGCACCATTTACAGCAACAAGCAGTACTCCAGATATAACTGCCAGTACGAGCGGGACTGTTTTGACAGTCAGATTGAATGTTGTTGCACCTGGGGGACAAACTGCGACAATTACTGTCAGAGATGGCTCAGGACAATCTGCTTTGGTTTCCGTTAGTTATTAGACACACATTATATAGACACTTAGACACCGCAACCAAGAAGTTGATGTAAATATTACGTTCAAATGCCAGGGTACCCCCCTGGCATTTGTTTAGAAGCATGGAGAAATAAATGCTACGTTACCTGACCGCGGGTGAATCCCACGGTCCCCAACTGACGGCGCTACTTGAAGGCGTTCCGTCTAATCTGGAACTGGCGCAGGAGCTGATTAACGCCGATCTGGCGCGCAGGCAGGGTGGTTACGGCCGCGGCGGGCGGATGCTGATAGAGAAAGATACTGTCGAGATACTTTCAGGCGTGCGCTGGGGGAAAACAATCGGCTCGCCCATAACACTTGTTATAAAAAACCGTGACTGGATAAACTGGCAGGAAAAGATGTCCACCTCGGAGGTCCATCGTGACGAAAAGATTCGTGTGACCCGCTCACGCCCCGGCCACGCTGACCTCCCCGGTGCGCTCAAGTATAATCAGCACGACGTCCGGAACATCCTGGAGCGTTCCAGTGCCAGGGAGACTGCTGCACGGGTTGCCGTCGGTTCCGTGGCCAAGGCTTTTCTCAAACCTTTCGGCATAACTGTATGGGGGTTCGTTGCGGAACTCGGGGGGATTAAATCGGAGCGCCCCAATCTTCCCATTCGGATTCTACAGGAGTTGACCTCAAAATCGGACCTATTTACCTTCGACAGTGCCGCGGAGTCTGAGATGAAGACGCTGATCGATTCGGTGAAAGAGGAAGGTGACTCGCTCGGCGGAATAGTGGAGGTCGTTGTATCCGGGGTTCCTGTAGGCCTCGGCAGTCATGTCCAATGGGACAGAAAGCTGGATGCCCGACTTGCCATGTCGGTAATGGGGATCCAGGCTATCAAGGGTGTGGAGATCGGCGCGGGGTTCAATACAGCGAGGTCCCCGGGTTCGAAGGTTCATGATGCAATATATTTTGACTCATCCCGAATCTCAACGGGAGAAACTACAGGTTTTTACAGGAAGACCAACAATGCCGGAGGGATCGAGGGCGGGATCAGCAACGGCGAAGAGATAATCGTGCGCGCTGCCATGAAACCTATCCCGACACTCTATAAACCTCTGAAGTCGGTTGATATTGTTACCAAGGAGCCTTTTGAGGCCGCGGTTGAGCGTTCTGATGTCTGTGCAGTACCTGCTGCTTCTGTAGTGGCCGAAGCGGTGGTGGCAATAGAGATTGCCAATGCTTTCCTGGAGAAGTTTGGTGGTGATTCGATGGAAGAGATCCGGCGCAATTATGATGGCTATATCGAATACCTGAAAACGTTCTGATACGATGTCGCGATCAATCCATGGAAACAACACGTTCAGACCGTAGCCTGGCATAACAGGTTTCAATTGACACATTGGCAAAAAACGTGGAATATGCAGTAAAAGAAGCTCCAGATAAGGCAAAAAAGGAATAAATGTAATTGGAAACTGTGACGGTCGGGCTTGGAGAGCGTAGCTACGAGATATTTTTAGGGCAAAATATCTTTGATCAAATAGGACGCGTTTGCCGTGATTTGCGTACAGGCAATAAAGCCGCTGTGGTTACCAATCCTCTTGTGGGCGCATTTTATCTGGAGCCTGCGAAAGCGGCACTCTCGGAAGCGGGTTTTACTGTATATACGATTGAAATCCCTGATGGTGAAGAGTATAAGAGTTTAGAAACCCTGAAGAGCATCTACGACCGCCTGATAGAGTTCGGATTCGACAGGAGCTCTCTTTTGCTGGCGCTGGGTGGCGGTGTCGTTGGAGATATCACTGGGTTTGCCGCTGCCACTTATCTTCGCGGCATATCCTTTGTCCAGATCCCGACTACACTACTGGGCCAGGTTGACAGCAGTGTGGGGGGGAAAACAGGCGTTAACCATGAAAAGGGAAAGAACCTGATCGGCTCTTTTTATCAGCCCGGTCTGGTTCTAATAGATACCTCGACGCTAGACACCCTGTCTGAAAGGGAATACCTGAGCGGACTTGCCGAGGTAGCAAAATATGGCGTTGTCCTTGATGGGGCCTTTTTTGAATTTCTGTCGGAGAATGTCGATAGGTTGCTTGCCAGGGATAAGAGTTGTCTGCAGAAGGCTATCAAGCGTTCATGTGAGATCAAGGCGTCTATTGTGAATAAAGACGAGAAAGAAACCGGTCTGCGCGCGGTCCTTAATTACGGGCATACCATTGGTCATGCAGTTGAAACCTTGACCTGCTACAAAAAATACACCCATGGCGAGGCCGTGGCGATCGGTATGGCCCAGGCTGCAAAATATTCGGAAGCCATGGGATTTTCCGGCCATATTGAAACGGAAAGGATTTTGTCGCTTCTTGAATCATTGCGACTGCCGATGACTCTCCCAGGCTTTTCTTCATCGTCTTACATTGAAGCTATTTTACACGACAAAAAAGTGAAGGACGGGGGCATAAATTTTGTTTTCAATAAAGGTCTTGGCGATTTTCAGATTTCACGTGTGGATGATCTTTACCCACTCTTGAAAATTTCGGGGATAGGAGGCTGAGATGGAGCAGGAAGGCCCCTCCTTTTGGGCGGAAATAAAAAAATATGAGGATACTCTTGAGAGAGATCCCAATTCATACTGTTTTGCGCCGCTTTCTGAACTTTACCGCAAACTGGGTATGGTGGATGATGCGATTATCGTGGCCAAACGAGGCTGTGACATACATCCGGAATATGTCGGCGGGTATATGGCCCTGGGAAGGGCTTACTTGGAAAAGGGAATGAATGCTGAATCGAGGGAAGCCCTTGAAAAAGTTGTAAGGGTTACACCCGATAATCTGCTCGCACAGAGGATTCTGAGCAAAATATATATCGATGCAGGTGAGGTTGCGGCTGCCGAGAAGTCCTTAAAGATAATTCTTTCTCAGAACCCGGACGATTCGGAGAGTCAACTGCTTCTTCAATCCCTGATAAGGACTTCAGGTTCAATATCAAAACCGTTGTTCGAACCAGAAGGAGAAAGAGGAGAAACAGCCATCCCGGAAATTGCGATTTCCGGGGGAGACCTTTCGCAATGGGGAGAATCAGATTATGTAATTGATCTGGATGAGAGTGACATATTTGAAGAAGCTTCTGAAGAGAGTCCGCAGGAATTAATTGAAAAGAAATCTGATGAAGTCGAGTTTGCTTTCCCTGAAGAAACGGAAGATGAAGCAGAGGATCTATTCAGTGGCGAGGATCTGGAAGAAAAAGACCCGTTGACTACAGTGACACTTGCGGAACTTTATGTGTCACAGGGGTTCCCAAAACAGGCGCTCACCATTTTAAGGGAACTGCTGGAAACTGACCCAGAAAATTTGGAATTGAAAAACCGAATCTATGCCATAAAACAGGAGATAGATGAAGATGAGGAATGCGCCCGGGAACACTCCTCGGATGTGGATTCCACTGGTCAGGAAATAATTGAACCAGAAGGTAGGCAAACCGCCGGTTTATCATCAAGCGAGTCGGGATTAATTCCCAAGGAAGTTCTGGAGCACGAAAATGAGGAGGATATTGAGGACACATTCAACGGCGCGAGCAGGGATGATCTTGCAACTCCTTTAATAATAACGGAAGAACCCAATGCAACACCATATCCATACATTCCCTCTCCCGCAGGCACAGAAATAACGTCATCCGTTAATGGAGTTTTAACAGACGAAAACAGCCCTCCTGCGGGTTCGGCAGAAAATGTTATTCGTACTCTAGAAATCTGGCTGGAGAATATAAAGAGGAGGAGGTAAATGGGACTTAGACGCTCTTTGCAGGAAATAGTGGAAAAAGTCGGGGGTGGGGTAGGCGCACTCATCATGGGATATGACGGAATCCCCATCGAGGAATTTATCCTGGAAAGCCCTTTCGACATGCAATTAATGGCTGTTGAGTATGTCAATGTGATGAAAGAAGTAAAAAGAAGCATCGGCGTGCTCAAAACAGGCGAGTTGGAGGAAATCCTCATCTCTACCGAATTGTCGAGAATTATTATCCGTTCCATCTGCGAGGATTATTTTATTATTCTGACGCTGAATGGTGATGGGAACTATGGCAAGGGCCGCTATCTCTTGAAGCGCGAAATTCCAGGTTTGCGTGATGAATTGATATAGAGGCGCGCAATGGAAGATATCAGGTTAATCCTCTAATGCAAGTATAAAGGAAATCCATGAAAATACTGGTGATGCATGGTCCCAACCTGAATTTGCTTGGAACCAGAGAACCGTCAATTTACGGAAATGTCACTATTAAAGAAATCAACAGCGCGATATCTGCTCTCGCGCTTGAGATGGGAATAGAAGTCAACATTGTTCAATCCAATTCGGAAGGCGCACTTATAGAAAGAATTCATTCCGCCATAGGGATTTATGACGGCATTCTCATTAACCCTGCTGCATACACTCATACCAGCATTGCCATACGTGATGCCCTTTCCGCCGCCGCCCTACCTGTCGTAGAGGTCCATCTGTCTAATATTCACAGCCGCGAAGAGTTTCGTTCCAGAAGCTTTATAGCTCCAATTGCTTTGGGGCAGATCTCGGGCTTCGGCACGGACAGCTATCTGCTCGGTCTCAGAGCCATTTTCAATCATCTTACAAAAGGATTGTAATAAGGGTTTGATTATGTTAAATGAAAGAATCTCTTCCGCGCGGGGATATTTGGACAGGTCCGGCGTAGAAGCCATTATATTTTTGGGCCTGCCAAACATCAGATATCTGACCGGTTTTACCGGTAGCGATGGTGCCTTGGTGCTGGGAAGAGATAAAGGATGGTTCCTGACCGATTCACGCTATACCACACAGGCGTCCCTGGAAGTGACAGGCGTAGAGGTTGTCGAGTATCGAATCAAAAAGGAAGGACTAGCTGCTCTTTTAACTGCGGAATTGATAAAACAGGTCGGTTTTGAAGCAGAGCATACCACGGTTTCATTTTCTCAATCGCTCGGCGAGATTCTGCCGGACGTGGAATTGCTCCCTATCGGCATTGAACTCGACGACCTGAGGATAATCAAGGGGGCTGACGAATTGCAGCTCCTGGCCAAAAGCGCCGCTATTGCCTCGCAGGCGTTTCTTGGGATCATTGAGATGATAAAACCGGGTGTCCGGGAGCGCGATATTGCTCTGGAGCTTGAGTTTGCCATGAAAAGGGGCGGAGCTGATGAAAAGTCCTTTGACTCCATAGTAGCTTCAGGGCCAAGGGGGGCTTTGCCCCACGGCAAAGCCAGTGATAAGGTCATCCAGTCAGGAGAATTGGTCACAATTGATTTCGGAGCAGTTTACGGTGGATACTGCTCGGATGAAACCGTTACTGTGGCCGTGGGAGTTCCCGACAGCCGGCAGAGGGAGATATATTCGATTGTCAAGGTTGCTCACGACAAGGCCCTCGAAGCTGTAAAACCCGGAATAACTCTTAAGGAACTGGATGACATTGCCCGAGGGTTCATAGAAGAAAAGGGATACTCTGATTACTTTGGTCATGGCCTTGGCCATGGGGTCGGACTCGAAGTTCACGAAAAGCCGACTGTTTCTTTCCGTAGTGATCAAACGGCCGAAGAGGGAATGGTCTTTACTATCGAGCCTGGAATTTATATTCCTGATTGGGGTGGGGTGAGAATAGAAGATACGGTGGTAGTGACCAAGGATGGTTGGCAGATGCTTACCAGGGTCCCCAAGGAGCTGATGATTCTGTGACGGCAATCGTGGCCGAAGGAAGGTAATTTCAGAACACAAAATACAAACAGTATTCATAACTGATTTGCGACAATCTGTTTGTCTGAGATTTGATATTTGAATTTACCTGTGAAAAGGAGTAATGAAGATGGATATCAAGGAGATAAAATCATTAATAAAAATGGTTATGGAGACCGACATCTCGGAATTTGAATTGGAAAACTCCGAGGAAAAGATCAAAATAAAAAGGGGCAGCACGCAGGAAATTATCCATTATCAGACTCCACAGCAGATCATGTTCCCGCAAGCTTCGGCGCCGCAGATTACTGAAGTTCCAGCGGCCGTGGTTCAGGCCCCTGCAGAGGAGAAGGGCGAGAGCGTAACTTCTCCCATTGTCGGGACATTTTATCGGGCGCCGGCGCCTGACTCCCCTCCATATGTGGAAGTGGGTCAAATTGTGGAGAAAGGTCAGGTCTTTTGTATAGTCGAAGCAATGAAGCTGATGAACGAAATCGAGGCGGAGTATCGCTGCACGATTCTCAAAATCTGCAAGGAAAATGCGCAACCGGTTGAGTTCGGCGACGTGCTTTTCGTCGTTGAGCCGATTTAGTCATAACAGGGTGCAGAGTGCGCCCTCCTTAGATATCGGAGACATTAACCTAGATGTTCCATAAAATCCTTATAGCCAACAGGGGAGAAATCGCTCTACGTATCATAAGGGCCTGCAAGGAACTGGGGATCAAGACTGTCGCGGTTTACTCAACGGCCGACAGGGAATCCCTGCATGTAAGGCTTGCTGACGAGAGCATATGCATTGGGCCTGCACCCAGCCTGCAAAGTTATCTGAACATAAATGCGATCATCAGCGCCGCCGAACTGACGGACGCCGAGGCCATCCACCCCGGATACGGCTTTCTTGCGGAGAATTCGGCCTTTGCCGAGATTTGTGAAAATTGTGGGATAACGTTTATCGGCCCCTCATCCGAGGTCATGCGCCTTATGGGTGACAAGATAAGCGCCAGGCAGGTGGTGATCAATGAAGGGGTCCCGATCCTTCCGGGAACTAAGGAGGGGGTAAGGGATGGCAAAGAAGCTGCAAAAGTCGCCAAGCAGATAGGTTTCCCGATAATTATCAAGGCGACTGCTGGTGGGGGAGGCAGAGGGATGAAAATTGTCCATTCTCCGGCTGCACTGCAGAACGCATTTGCCACAGCCAGGGCTGAAGCCCAGGCCGGGTTCGGCAATCCGGAAGTATACATAGAAAAGTACTGCGAGCAGCCGCGCCATGTAGAGATCCAGATACTTGCCGACAACCATGGCAATGTTATATATCTGGGCGAAAGAGATTGCTCCATCCAGCGCCGTCATCAGAAGCTGATCGAAGAGGCTCCTTCGACTGTAAGCACGCCGGAGTTACGCAAGGCAATGGGCGACGCTGCCGTGCGCGCAGCCAAGGCCGTCGGCTACAACAGCGTAGGCACCATGGAGTTTCTGGTTGACAAAGAGAATAAATTTTATTTCATGGAGATGAATACCAGGATACAGGTCGAACATCCGGTGACGGAGATGGTGACCGGCGTGGATATAGTCAGGGAACAGATCCGTTCGGCAGACGGCCAGAAGCTGCGTTACAAACAGAGCGACATCAAGATCAACGGTCATTCCATAGAGTGCCGGATAAATGCCGAGGATCCGGTCAAATTCACTCCGAGCCCGGGCAAGATTACCGCATATCATACCCCTGGAGGACTGGGCGTGCGGGTTGATTCGTTCGTCTACGACCAGTATACTGTCCTCCCCCACTATGATTCCCTCATTGCAAAACTTATTGTCCATGCTGAAACCAGGGATGACGCCATCAAGAGGATGGCCCGGGCGCTTGATGAGTATATCATCGAAGGAATAAAGACCACCATTCCCTTCCACAAAAGGGTCATGGCCAGCAAGGATTTTATCGAAGGAAACATTGACACCAGTTTTATTGATAGGTTTGTTTTGGAGTAAACATGGATTTTCCTGAAGAATTGAAATACAGCAAAGAGCATATATGGGTAAGGGTTGAGGGTCATAAGGCGGTGATCGGCATTACCGACTACGCCCAGCACGAACTCGTCATAATCACGACGGTCGAACTGCCGATTGTTGGTGATGAATTGGAGCAGGACGATTCTTTCGGCTCCGTTGAAGCAAGAAAAACGCTTGCCGAACTCTATGCCCCGATCAGCGGCACCGTGCTGGAGGTTAACGGAGAGTTGGAGGCGGCGCCCGAGTTCTTGAATGATGACCCGTATGACAGCGGCTGGCTGGTTGTCGTAGAGATTAACGATGCTGAAGAGCTCAATTCACTGATGTCCGCGGAAGATTATATGGAATATGTCGCAGAATGCGACTGAGATAACGATGACTGTAGTAACTGAAAGGCGAGAGAATACTCTCGCTTTTTTTGTGCCGGACAAGAGGAAGAAATGACACTCAGGATAGGGCAGATTGAATATGCCAACTGCACGCCGCTGTTTACCGCGCTGAAAAACAATTTCGATTGCAGTAATTATCATTTTATCAGCGGAGTCCCGGCCGAGCTAAATGCAAAGCTCGCTCACGGAGAGATCGATCTATGCCCTGCCTCGTCGTTTGAATACGGTAAATCCCCGGGGAAATATTACCTTCTTCCAGGGCTCTCCATAAGCTCAATAGGCGCGGTGAAAAGTGTGCTCCTATTTTCCCGGCTGCCGATCGACAGGCTTGCTGGTCATCCCGTCGGCCTGACTGCCGAATCCGACACCTCGGTGAACCTTCTGAAAATCGTACTGGCAAAGGGTTACGGCATCGACAATGCATTCCAGCGCACAACACTCCCACTTCAAGAGGCTTTGCAAACCTTCAGTGCCCTCCTGCTTATCGGCGACGCCGCCCTCAAGGCTTCGACTCACTCCAGCGGGCTATACGTGTACGATCTTGGGGAGTTGTGGAGAGAGATGACCGGGCTGCCGTTTGTCTTCGCGCTCTGGATAGTAACGCGGGAAGCGGCGGAAATGAAGTCAGGGGAGGTCAGGGCTCTGGGCGCCCAACTCCTGGAAGCGAAGCGCCTTGCCTATGGGTCGTATGAGGAGATTGCAGCAGGTTGCAGGGATATGGAGTGGATTGGTTGCGATACTCTGGTCGATTACTGGCGGACCATATCCTATGATCTGACTCCGGCGCACATTGCTGGTGTGAGGCGGTTCTTCATGCTGGCTGAGGAGCTCAAATTATTGCCGGCCGCCCCTGAATTGCGAATGATAGCGTGACTTCAGATTAGACCTTTGTTTTTAAGTTGAATGTAGTCAGCCAGAATCTTTGCATGATCAAAGCAGAGATAACCGGGGAGAGAGTCTAGGGAAAATACCGCCAGGTTCGCCGCGTCATCGGCGGCAAGGGGAATGCCGGCGCCTTCAGCAACGAAAACGGTGGAAATGGTATGCTGTCTCGGGTCCCTTCCGGGGTCTGAATAACAACCAAGAAGCCTCAGGTTGCCTACGGCAAGGGATGTCTCTTCTCTCGCTTCCCTTGCGGCGGCGTCCTCCAGTGATTCCCCATAATCCACGAACCCGCCCGGAAGCGCCCATCCCAGAGGCTCATTCCTTCTCTCTATCAAGACGATGCCGCCATTGATTTCAATAATTATATCGACCGTCGGGAATGGATTGAGGTATGCCTTGACTTTTTCACCGCAGCGGGGACAACCGAGAAAATCGTAAGGCGCCATTTTACGCTCCGTTTTTGCAAATAAAAAGGGAGGATGCAATCCTCCCTTTTTTAGCGATGGGAAAATGGTGATATATTTACTTTTTGCCTGCGGCTGCTTTCTTGGAAGCCTTGAGAGGATTGACCTTGGTTTCTTCGCTCTTGATTTCAATTTTCACGTGCGAAGCGAAGTTGCAGATGCCGCCCTGCCATTTCTTTTCCGGGGCGGGATAGGCGCTGCATACCTTCCCGATAGTACCTTCGGTGATCCTGTCGCACCCTTCGCAATTTTCGATGACGACCTGACAGGACCCCTCAGAATAGATGCACCCTTGTTTCCCCCAGAATGTGCACTCGATACCGGGCAGAACTGTTTGACACTGCATTGTAAATCCTCCTGAATATTTATGCGTAATAATAACTATAATTACTCTAACAATTTTAAAAGAAAAATGTCAACAGGAAAAATCCCGTCTGTTCAGCCGTTTCCCTTGACTCATGGAGGTCTATATTATACGATATTTTGATATTGTCTTTTGTCTGTCTCAGATCTAAATCGTTATTGGAAAATCAGGAGGGTTTATGCGGCGTATCGCCTTCGGCACATCGGGATGGCGCGGCATCTTGTGTGAGGACTTTGTTGTTGAGAACGTCAATATAGTTACCCGGGCCATAGCTGATCATGTAATCGCCGGCGGGGAGAGGGACAAAGGGATAATTGTCGGCTACGATACACGATTCATGGGGGAACGGTTTGCGAGAAAGGCAGCCGGGGTCTTGACCTCCGCAGGGATCAAAACCTTCATATGCAAGCGCGATGTCCCGACGCCTGTCATCGCGTTTGAGATACTTCGCCGCAAATGCGCCGGCGCCATCAATTTCACGGCAAGTCATAATCCTCCGGAATATAACGGCATCAAATATTCACCGGCATGGGGCGGTCCCGCGCTCCCCGAGTCAACCAGTGATATTGAACGGCGCGCCAATGAAATGGAGTGCGGGTCCGGCATAAAAGAAATGTCGCTTAACGATGCCCTGAATGTAGGTCTTCTGGAAGAGATAGATCCCCAATATGAATATCTGCTCAGCCTGGAGGAGAAAGTTGATTTTGCTGCCATAGCCAGGCTTGGCGCAGTGGCGGTCAATCCCCTATACGGCACCGGCCGCGGCTACCTGGATGGGCCGTTGCTGGCGCAACACATGAAGGTAAGTCTTATAAACGCCCATCGCGATCCATATTTTGGCGGGTTCCCTCCGGAGCCTTCCGAGAATAATATGAAGGATTTCATCAATATCGTTAAAGGAGATCCTGCCATAAAGCTGGGGATAGCAACCGATGGCGATGCGGACCGCTTCGGCATAGTAGATAAGGACGGCACATTTATCGAACCAAATTATATAATCGCCCTCTTGCTCGATTATCTTGTAAGGAGCCGAAAAATGACCGGCGGCGTCGCGCGCAGCGTGGCCACCTCCCACCTGATAGATGCCGTTGCCGCCAAGCACGGGATCGAGGTATTTGAAACCCCGGTTGGATTCAAATATATCGGCGAATTGATCAGTCAGGACAAGATCATTATCGGCGGCGAGGAGAGCGCAGGCCTTTCCATAAAGGGGCATGTGCCGGAGAAAGACGGCATTCTGGCCTGCTTCTTGGTGGCCGAGATGGTGGCGCGGGAAGGGTTGCCGGTAAAGAAGCTTCTGGAAAGGCTCTATGACCAGGTGGGGCGCTATATTACCAAACGTGAAAATATCTCCCTCACTCCTCAACTCGATGAAAAATTTCCGGGAAAAATGGAGGCCAGCCCTGCAACGTTTGCCGGCTCAAAAGTGAAGGAGAAGATAACTATCGACGGCAATAAATTCATCCTGGAAGACGGCAGTTGGCTCCTTTTCCGCAAATCGGGCACTGAGCCGGTGGTGAGGCTCTATGGAGAAGCTGCAACGGAAGAGAGGCTCCAGGCGATCATGCAGGCAGGCAGGGAATTCATACTGGCATAAATTTAGAGGATCGATTCAAAATAGAGGGGGAGAAGTTATGTGGGATTACACTGAAAAGGTCAAAGAACATTTCCTGAATCCGAGGAATGTTGGCGACATAAAAGATGCGGATGCCGTGGGAGAGGTTG
>JBGQDJ010000022.1:0-14128 GCA_041495805.1 Geobacteraceae bacterium | reverse complement strand
TCCCCGAAAAATTGACGTCGTTCGGAGTGGCCGATTATGACATGGCTGCAACCAGCGTCGACCAGCAGCCTGGGAGAAACTTCGCCTGTAAAGGCCCCTTCTTCCTCCCAGAAACAATCCTGGCCGGAGAGCATGATATTAGATCCGGAAATAGCCTCTTTTACACTTGTCAAGGTTGTAAAAACCGGGGCAACGACTATTTCAACATCCCGGCTCTTTTTTACTTCAGGAATAAGCCTGGTGACGAGATCAACCGCCTCCTTGTTGGTTTTAAAGAGTTTCCAGTTTCCGGCAATGACTGGCTTTCTCATATCTCCTCCTTGTATGACTGACTTAAGATCATTTGGAGTTTATCCATGCTCTTCCAGGACTTTGATCCCCGGAAGTTTTTTTCCTTCAAGAAGCTCCAGGAAAGCTCCGCCGCCCGTGGAGATGTAACTCATCTTGGCAAATTCACCTGCTCGGTGCACTGCGGAATCCGTGTCGCCGCCACCTATTATGGTAAGCGCATAGGAGTTGGCCACAGCGCTGACCATGGCATAGGTGCCGCGAGAGAAGGCATCCATTTCAAAAACTCCCATGGGACCGTTCCAGATGATGGTTTTGGCGTTTTGCAGCGCCTCTGCAAACAGTGCAACTGTGGCAGGGCCGATATCAAGGCCCATCCATCCATCGGGGATTTCCTGGGTCGTAGTGACCTTCGTTTCCGCTTCCGGTTGGAAGCGATCGGCAACCACGCAGTCTACCGGGAGATAGAATTTGATCCCTTTGCTGCGGGCAAGCTCATATGTTTTTCGGGCGGTTTCGATAAGGTTTTCTTCCACCAGCGACTTCCCCACGTTGTTACCGAGCGCCTTGATGAAGGTGAAAGCCATGCCGCCGCCGATGATGACCTTGTCGACCTTGTTGATGAGGTTTGCCAGTACTTCCAGCTTCCCCGAAACCTTGGCGCCGCCGAGAATTGCCACAAGCGGCCGGATTGGATTGTCCATGGCCTTTTCAAAGAAGTTTATCTCTTTTTTCAGCAGGAAACCTGCCGCTGCAATCGGGAAAAAACGGGTGATCGCTTCAACCGAGGCATGGGCCCGGTGGGAAACGGCAAAGGCATCGTTGATATAGATATCGCAGCCGTTAGCGAGTGCTTTCGCGAAGTTCTCGTCGTTTTTTTCTTCACCCTCATAAAAGCGCACATTCTCCAGCATAAAGACGTCGCCTGGATGCAGGGCACTAACCATTCTCGTTACGTCTTCGCCGATGCAATCGGGGGCAAGCCGGACTTCTTTTCCGAGAAAACGGGAAAGGCGCTTTGCTGCAGGCGCCATTGAATAAATCGGGTTCCGTTCTCCCTTGGGCCGACCCATATGGGAAGCTAATACTACCGCGGCGCCGGCGTCGAGAACATAGTTGATGGTCGGGAGAACTGCCCGTATGCGGGTGTCTTCAGTGATATTCTGATTGTCATCGAGCGGCACATTGAAGTCCACCCGAATAAAGACCTTTTTCCCCTTTAACTCGCCTATTTCATCGATGTAGCGAATTGCCATGGCCTTTACCTTTCCATATATCTTCTCCATTACCTGAGCGAGTTATGTATGTTTCACATAACTCAAAGCAGGGGGAGGGAAGAGAATTTTCTCTTTCTGTATCTCAAACTGCAAATAAAGCAGATGGAAAACGAAAAAGGGGGGAGGGTTTAACCTCCCCCCGTCAGGGTGAAACCTATTTGGCAATCAACTTGAAGAGATCAATGACCCGCTGGGAAAAGCCACTTTCGTTGTCATACCAGGAGATAACCTTCACCATGTTCCCTTCGATTACTTTGGTGCATCCGGCGTCGACAATTGAAGAGAAGGTATTGCCGTTAAAATCGATGGAAACCAATGGCTCCTCGCAGTAATCTAGAATCCCTTTCAATGAGCCTTTGGAAGCCTTTTTCAGTGCTTCGTTGACCTTCGCCGCATCGGTATTTTTCTTTAAGGTTGCAACCAGATCTATAACCGACACGTTCGGAGTCGGCACTCGTATAGCCATGCCGTCCAGTTTTCCCTTCAGTTCAGGGAGGACAAGCGATACTGCCTTGGCGGCGCCGGTGGTGGTGGGTATCATGGAAAGGGCGGCCGCGCGTGCCCTGCGCAGGTCTTTGTGGGGGAGATCCAGAATGCTCTGATCATTGGTGTATGAATGGACGGTTGTTACAAGACCCTTCTCAATACCGAATGTGTCATGGAGAACCTTGGCTACGGGAGCAAGGCAATTGGTAGTGCAGGATGCATTGGAAATTATACGATGTTTTTTGGAATCATACAGGGTATGGTTTACACCCATGACTATGGTTATATCTTCGCCGGAGGCGGGAGCGGATATGATGACTTTCCCGGCGCCTGCCTTGAGGTGCAATTCCGCTTTCTCCCGGGCAGTGAAAAGGCCGGTCGCTTCCAGAACCACATCAATTTTTTCTTTTTTCCAGGGGAGTTCTTCCGGATTCCTGACTGCAAGGATCTTGATGGTTTTGCCGTTCACAAGGAGTGCGCCATCTTTTGCTTCGATCTTCGCAGGGCAAATTCCGTGCACCGAGTCATATTTCAACAGATGGGCCAGAGTCTTCGCATCGGTCAGGTCATTGATGACAACTATGTCGATCTCTTTTTCCTTTAGGGCCGCACGAAACACCATTCGACCAATCCTGCCGAAACCATTGATTGCAACTCGTAGAGCCATTTGTGCCTCCTTAGATGAAATGTATTTTGGGCATCAATTAAATTGTATACAACTTTTAAATAATATAAGAATGATCTTTACACGTCAATCCTTTTTTATGCCTTTTTTTTCTCTTACAATGAGAATTTGAGCCCCTTTTCAAACAATTATAAGAGTATTCCAATTAGTGAAACTTATGAGCAAAAGCAATTACTGGACTTATTTATTTAAAATGCAGAAATGATTCATATAGAACATGGTTTGAATACCATCTGATCAGGCATTTTAGTTTTTACCGGGGACAGTTTCGCAAATATATATTAGCTGTTTGACATCTAAAACAATTTGCTTTATTACTTCATTCACATGATTATTTAGTCAAACATCACTTACTGAACTTAATTCAGGGTCAGATAGACATGGATGTTGGAGAATAACATAATTTAGAGACCTAAAAGGAGATCATTTAACATATGAAAACTGCAATTATTGGTCTGGCAAATTCAGGCAAGACAACTATTTTTAACGCGCTCACAGGGCTCAATCTTGAAGTCACAACATTCCCAACTCTTTCCGGTGAACATCATACGGGAATCGTGAGAGTGCCCGACGATCGTCTGACTAAACTCACGGAAATGTATAAACCCAAAAAAACGACCATGGCAACCGTGGAATATGTCGATTACATCGGACTCACAAAAGGAGACATGGCGCAGAACAAGAAGGTTTTTGACCTTATCAGGGATGCGGATGCAATAGTTCATGTGGTGCGGGGGTTTGACGAAGAATCGATTCCACACCCCATGGGAAACGTTGATCCACGCCGTGATGCTGAAACCGTTGAACTCGAAATGATTTTTGGCGACCTGGAGCTTGTGGACAAAAGGCTGGAAAGGATGGAGGAGGGCGCCAAAAAAGGAAAGAAACCCGGCGAAGAAGAGCACAAACTCCTTTTGAAATGCAAAGATGCCCTGGAAAAAGAAACGGCGCTTCGTGACCTGGACTTTACGGAGGAAGAACAGATGGCCATGAGAAGCCTCCAGTTCATGTCGATCAAGCCGCAACTGATTGTGCTCAACGTAGCCGAAGAGGCGTTGAACTCTCCAGGAAGAGCGGAAGGAACTTTAAATCTGCAGGGTTTTTTTAAGGGAAGGGAAGTCAGGGTCCTTGACCTCTGCGGAAAGATTGAGATGGAGATAGCGCAACTCCCTCCAGATGAAGCATGCGCTTTTCTCGACGACCTGGGGATTGCCGAGCCGGCGCTCAATAAGCTCATTCACCTTTCTTACGAACTGCTTGGGCTCATATCGTTTTTAACCGCCGGAGAAGATGAGGTAAGGGCCTGGACAATCCTGAAAGGGACCATTGCCCAGAAGGCTGCGGGTAAGATCCACTCCGATATCGAGAGGGGTTTCATCAGGGCGGAGGTGGTCGCCTATAACGACTTTATTGCCCACGGCTCCATGGCTGCTGCTAGAGAGAAGGGACTCGTAAGGCTCGAAGGAAAAATTTATGAGGTGAAAGACGGCGATATCATCAATTTCCGCTTCAATGTATAAAGGAGTCCTTCATGGACAGGATATTATGGAACCCGGGCGAACTTCTTCAGCTGTCAGGCGGTTACTGGAGCGCTTGCGCATTACATGCCGGAGTGAAGCTCGACATATTCACCCATCTGGTTGATCGACCGCTTTCCGCAGGAGTATTGGCAGGAATTCTGGAGACCGATTCACGGGGTTTGCTGATGCTTCTGAACGCCCTGACAGCATTAGACCTGATAGAGAAGAGGGGAGATAATTACACCTCGACACCCTTTGCCGCCATGTTTCTCTCCAAGACCTCACCACAGTATCTAGGTCACATCATTCTCCACCATCGACACCTGATGGCGAGCTGGTCTCGACTTGATGCAGCTGTAATATCCGGCAATCCCGACAATGAGCGCGTTTCCTTGACAGATGAGAATGAGGTCAGGGAAAACTTCGAAATGGGGATGTTCAACCTCGCCATGCAGATCGCCCCGCAAATGGTAGAGCAGATCGACCTAAGGGGACGTCGCCGCTTGATCGACCTGGGTGGTGGGCCCGGAACCTATGCAATCCATTTCTGCAAGCATAACCCAGACCTGAGCGCGGTCATATATGACCTGCCAACCACCCGTCCATTTGCCGAACAGACCATAGTTCGCTTCGCTCTCAGCGACAGGATCGCCTTTGAAGAAGGTGATTTCATGAATGATGAGATCCAGGGGCGTTACGATGTAGCATGGCTCTCCCATATCCTTCATGGCGCTGGGCCGGCGGGATCTGCCGTTATTCTTGGGAAAGCGGTTGCTTCCCTGGAAAAAGGAGGGTTGATCATGATACAGGAGTTTATTCTCGACGATAATCTCTGCACTCCCCTTTTCCCTGCCCTTTTTTCACTGAACATGCTCCTCGGCACTCCTGCAGGACAGTCTTTTTCCCAGAGCGAGCTCTTTGAAATGTTGACCGCAGCCGGTGTTACTGATCTTCGGCGAATACCCCTGGATCTTCCAAATGGCGCAGGTGTTATTGCAGGCGCTATACCGTGAACCTTTTGTCGGAATTATGGTTGAAATGATAGTCAGCCTTTTGTCATCCTGATTCCAGGGTTGATATCGATCCAACAGGGATTTCGCGGCAAGGAAGAATCGTTTATTGATAGCCATCCTTTTTCTTCCTAATAAACGATAAAAACGCAAAAAATTCTTGCTTTTTCACCGATGTCATGATATTAGAAGTGTCACAAGTTAATGTTCACTAAAAAGTGAGCTCCTCCGGCTCACTTTTTTTTATGGAATTATTTATGGCAAAGATAGATGTTGTGGCAAGGGTGACTGAACTGGTGGCGCCTCTTGCATCCTCTCTAGGCCTGGAACTGGCGGAAGTGGAGTACAAGCAGGAGGGGCGGCAGATGGTTCTTCGCCTCTTTATCGACCGTGACGGGGGAGTAACTCTGGACGACTGCTCCACTGTAAGCCGTGAGCTGACTGAGATCCTTGATGTTGAGGATTTTATTCAAGGCCATTACAATCTTGAGGTTTCTTCACCCGGACTTAACAGACCGCTGAAGAAACCTTCCGACTTTGAACGCTTCACAGGCCGACTTGTGAAGATCCGTACATTTGAACCTTTGCCGGATGACGCCGGTAATATGAGAAAAACCTTCCTTGGCGAACTCCTGGGTTTTTCAGACAGTATCGTGCAACTGAAACTGAACGAAGGGCAGACAGCTTCCATTCCCTTGGGCAAGGTTGCAAAGGCGAATCTGGAGTTTGAGTTTTAAAGCCCATGTAGATTGGCGTGGGCGACTTGCCGATAAATATTGATAAATTAACCGACTGTTCTGAGCCGATTAAAAAGCTGAAGGAGAACAAACGTGGAAACGAACTTCAACCTCAAACATACCATCGACCAGATTGTAAAAGAAAAGGCAATCGATAAACAGGTTATTGTGGAGGCACTCGAGCAGGCGGTCCTTACGGCAGCCAACAAAAAATACCGCAATACTCGTGAACTTGAAGCCCATTATAACGAGGAGATCGGTGAAGTCGAGTTGTTTGAATTCGTTACCGTTGTTGAAGAGGTCCAGGATTCGTACAAGGAAATAGATCTGGAAGAAGCGCGGGAGTCCGATCCCGAAGTGGAGGTGGGCGATTCTCTCGGCATGAAGCTGGATGCCAGCGGATTCAGCAGGATCGCTGCCCAGACCGCCAAACAGGTGATAATTCAGAAGGTGCGTGAAGCTGAGCGGGAGACCATCTTCGCAGATTTCAAGGACAGGATCGGTGAACTTATTAATGGAGTGGTGAGGCGTTTCGAAAAGGGCGATCTGATTATTGATCTCGGTCGCGCCGAGGCCCTTCTCCTTCATAAAGAACAGGCGCCGCGCGAGGTTTACAGGCAGGGAGACCGGGTTAAGGCGCTTATCACTGATATTCGCATGACCACCAAGGGGCCGCAGATACTCCTCTCCCGTGTCCATCCCAATGTGATTGTGAAGCTGTTCGAAGCGGAAGTGCCTGAAATCGCCGAGGGGATTGTCGAGGTTATGGGTGTTGTCCGAGAGCCGGGGAGCCGGACCAAGATTGCCGTCTATTCCCACGATTCGGACGTGGACCCGGTAGGGGCCTGTGTCGGCATGCGCGGTTCCAGGGTTCAGAACGTCGTCTCCGAACTGAGAGGGGAAAAGATAGATATCATTCCCTGGTCGGACGATATTGCCCGCTTTGCCTGCAACTCCCTGGCGCCCGCGGTTGTCACCAAGGTCTATGTCGATGAGGAAAACCGCGAAATGGAGATTGTGGTTGCCGATGACCAGCTTTCCCTGGCGATCGGTAAACGGGGACAAAATGTCCGCCTCGCAGCAAAACTGATAAGCTGGAAGATCGATATCAAGAGCGAATCCAGAGCTGCCGAAGCAGAACTTCTGCAGTTTGCCTCCTTTGATGGAGCTGAGACTGAACCGGTCCTGGAAGAGGAACAGAACGTCGAGGAGAGTATTGTCCCGGATTCAGGCGAAACCGTTCCGGATTCAGGCGAAACCGGTGAGCCGGAAGAAGAGTAGCCATGTCCGGAAAGGACCCTCAAAGGAGCTGTATATCCTGCAGGACGACAAGGGATAAGAAAGATCTCCTTCGTTTTGTGCTGGCGCCCGATCTGACACTTGTTCCTGACTTGCTCTCTAAGCTTCCCGGCCGGGGAGCCTACACATGTTTGAACAGGGACTGTCTGAAGAGTGCTGCTCAGAAGGGGCAGTTTGCCAGGGCCTTCAAGGGAGAAGTAAAGTTTGAAGGTTCTGACCCGCTTATCGATCAGATTGTTGTCAAGTTGCATGATAGAATCGGCTCATATCTGGCCCTGTCCAACAAGGCCGGCAAGGTGGTGTCGGGCAGTGACCGGGTAATGGAATCGATAAAAAAAAGGAAGTCGGGTTTTGTTTTCATCGCCACCGATATTTCAACAGAGATCGGGGCAAAGGTCCTTGAAATGGCCAATAGATTTGAAGTGCCGCACATCGCAATTTTTAACAAGGACCGACTCGGTGCAATTATCGGAAAAGGTCTCAGGAGTGTTGTTTCCATTGAACATGGTGGCTTTGTAGATAAGATTACCATGGAAGTCGCAAAGTACAGGAATCTTCTTGAGGGAGGGAAGACGCACGATGAGTAAAATCCGTGTATATGAACTGGCACATAAGATTGGAATCGATAACAAAGAACTGATAGCCAGATTGCAAGCTATCGGGGTGGAGGTGAAGAGCCATACCTCAGTTGTCGAAGAAGAGGTTGCCAAGAAGCTTACAGCGTCTCCTCAGGTCAAGGATGAAACAAAGGACGAGGTCCGGGTAACCACCACGGTTATCAGACGTCGTGCAAAACATCTCACCGCCCCTGTTGAGGAGCCTCTTCCTCCGGCAGTATCCGTTGAGGAGTCTGCTGCCCAGCCCGTTGAGGCTGCGGCGCCTAAGCCGGAATTGGAAAAGGTGGCAGAGGCGCCCGAAGAAGCCGTGGCAGGAAAAGAAGTCGCCAAAGCTGCTCCACCGGAAGTCATAGCGCCTGAAGAACCGCCTGTGAAAGAGCCGGTACCTGATGCGCACACCGGTACCAGGGCAAAAATACTGGGGCATGTTGTACTCCCGACACCGCAAACAAAAGAACGTCCCACGGACCGGCGCGAGCCTTACAGGCCGCCACCACGCGGCGGTGAAAGAGGCGCCGCTCCGAGAGGGCAAGAGCGGCAGGCTGCGCCGCAGCCCGGTGAACGTCAGGGCGCGCCACGCCCGGTCGAACGGCCGGGAGCCCCTCGTCCGGCAGAAAGACCGGCTCCGTTAGCCCCTGTGGAAAAGCCTTTCGTCTCAGAGGATCGCAACAAAGGGCGCAAGGGGAAAGAAACGCCTCCGCAGGATGAAACGAGTAAACCCGGGAAAAAAGGGATAGCCGTTCCAAAAAAGAAGGAGTTATTCAAAAAAACCGAACTGGCGGAGAAACGTGAGCGAGTTTTTGAGCCGTCCCTCCGGGCGGGAAAGGGTAGGAAGAAAGAGAAATATCGGGCACCGGAAGGCAAACGTACAGAGATCACCGTTCCCAAGGCCATCAAGCGGATAATCAAGATTTCCGAGACCATCACTGTTGGAGAACTCGCCAAGCGGATGGGGACCAAGGCCAACGACCTGATCCGCGCTTTGATGAAAATGGGTTTGATGGCAACCATAAACCATCCCCTGGATGTGGATGCCGCAACGCTGCTTGCAACGGAGTTCGGATATGAGATCGAAAATGTCGCCATTGACCTAGACCTGATGCTGGAAGCCCTTCCCGATACCGAGGAAAGCCTGTTGAGACGTCCGCCGGTGGTGACCATCATGGGGCATGTTGACCACGGCAAGACTTCTCTTCTTGACGCAATACGCGAGGCCAATGTTATCGCCGGCGAAGCTGGTGGTATTACCCAGCATATAGGCGCCTATGACGTGGAACTGAATGGAAGGAAGATCACATTCCTAGACACCCCGGGTCATGAGGCTTTCACCGCCATGCGCGCCAGGGGCGCAAAAGTGACGGACATAGTCATCCTTGTGGTGGCCGCTGATGACGGTGTGATGCCGCAGACCCGCGAAGCGGTAAATCATTCCAAGGCTGCCGGGGTGCCGATCATAGTTGCCATAAACAAGATCGACAAGCCTGATTCCAAGCCGGAACGGGTCAAGCAGGAACTTATGGAGCAAGGCCTTGTGTCGGAAGAGTGGGGCGGGGATACCATCTTTGTGGAAGTCTCGGCAAAGAAGCGGATCAACCTGCCGGAACTGCTGGAGATGGTCCTGCTTCAGGCGGATGTTCTCGACCTCAAGTCCAATCCCAACAAACCTGCACGCGGCACAATTATCGAGGCGAAGCTCGACCGCGGGCGCGGTCCGGTGGCAACTGTTCTTGTGCAGGAAGGGACCATCAAGGTCGGCGATTATTTCGTCGCAGGTTTCCAGTCCGGCAGGGTTCGCGCCATGCAGAACTACCGGGGAGACAAGATATTGAACGCCGGGCCGGCAATGCCGGTGGAAGTGATCGGCTTTACCGGCGTACCGGATACAGGGGATGTTTTTGTATCCCTGGCTGACGAGAAACAGGCCAAAGAGATCGCCGCCCACCGGGCGCAAAAGATCCGTGAAACGGAACTGGCCAAGTCGAGCAAGCTTTCGCTCGAGCAACTCTATGAGAAGATCCAGAAAGGTGAGGTCAAAGACCTCAATGTAATTGTCAAGGGGGACGTACAGGGTTCTGTGGAGGCTGTCTCCGAATCGTTGCGCAAGCTGACCACTGACGCTATCCGTCTCAACGTCATCCACGCTTCTGTAGGCGCCATAACCGAAACCGATGTCAACCTTGCGACTGCATCGAACGCCATAATTCTCGGCTTCAATGTAAGGCCGGAAGTAAAGGCCCAGAACCTGGCGGATAAAGAGGGCGTTGACCTGCGGCTCTATAATATCATCTACGATGCGGTGGACGATATCAAGAAGGCGATGGAAGGGCTTCTGGAGCCCACACTCAAGGAAAAGCACCTGGGGCGTGCTGAGATTCGCGAAGTATTTTCGGTACCTAAGGTGGGCAATGTGGCCGGTTGTTTTGTACTGGACGGCAAGGTGGTGCGTAACGCCAGAGTCCGCCTGCTGCGCGACAACGTGGTCATCTTCGAGGGGAAGATGTCTACCTTGCGACGTTTCAAGGATGACATGAAGGATGTGGCGTCCGGATACGAGTGCGGCATAGGGCTGGAAAATTACAACGACATAAAGATCGGCGATATTATTGAGGCATTCGATATCGAGAAAATCGCCGCAACACTTTAAGAGCAGGTTGAGGTAAAGGTAGAGGTTGAGAAAAAGCTGAAACCGAACCTCATTCTTTACCTCTACCTTTACCTGAACCTGGATTACCATGTACAAACGTTCCGAAAAAGTCGCTGAAGCTATTCATGAACTTGTTTCCTCTCTGCTGATCAAGGGGTTGAAAGACCCCCGTATCGGCTTTGTAACCATAACAGGCGTCAAGCTCACCGACGATCTTCACCTTGCCACTGTTTATTTCTCAGTTATCGGCAGTGACGAGGAAAAGAAGGCGACTGGACAGGGATTGAACAGCGCCAGGGGGTTCATCCGCAAGGAGATGGGGAAGAGCCTTCACATGCGCTATCTGCCGGACCTGATTTTCCGTTATGACGAATCGGTGGACTATGGCAGCCGCATAGAGTCCATTCTGAAAGAGATCACTGCCAAGGAAAAGGATGATGATCGAGAGGATTAACGAAGAAATCGCTATAAACAGCACCTTCCTCATAACTACTCATGAAAATCCCGACGGTGATGCTGTCGGTTCCACACTTGCCCTCGCCGGCTACCTGCGTAGACTCGGCAAGGAAGTCACGCTCTATTACAGCGATCCGCTCCCTGATTTATACAATTTTCTCCCCCTGTCCGATACGGTACTGAGTGCCATACCATCGGGGGCGTATGATGTATGCTTTGTTTTGGATGTGGGGGAGTTCAAGCGTGCCGGCAAAGAAATTGCCGAATTCAGGGGTGTCGGCAAATTCATAAATATCGATCACCATCTGCACTGTGATAATTTCGGCTACATTAATCTCATTGACCCGGAGGCAAGTGCAACCGGTGCACTCATCTACCGCATCATAAAGGCGGCCGGGCAGGATATAGATTATGCAACCGCTCTCTGCATCTATACGGCTGTCATCACCGATACCGGATCGTTCCGTTATTCCAATGCCAACACCGAAGCCTTCACCATAGCCGGGGAAATGGTGTCGCTGGGGGTCAATGCCTGGTATGTTGCTGAAAAGCTCTACGAACGCCAGCCACGAGAACGCCTTGCACTTCTTGCGCTTGCCCTCTCTACTCTGGAGGTCTCTTCACGCGGCGATTGCGCCGCTGTCACGGTTACCCTGGACATGTATGAAAAGAGCGGAGCGAGTCCTGAGTTGACAGATGGTTTTGTTAACTATCCCCGTTCGATCAGCGGTGTGGAGGTCGCAGTCTTTTTCCGTGAACTTGAGTCCGGACTATTCAAGGTTGGTTTCCGTTCCAAGGGAAAGGTCAATGTGTCTGCGATTGCCCAGGCCTTGGCGGGCGGCGGGCATCATAACGCGGCAGGATGCACTTTGTCCGGCTCTCTCGAAGATGTGCGGCGAACTGTGTTTGCACAACTTGAAAACGCTTTTTAGGCGATGAACGGTTTCATTGTCGTAGACAAACCGTCAGGGATGACCTCCCATGACGTAGTCAATATTGTCCGCCGCATAACATGTCAAAAAAGGGCCGGGCATACAGGCACTCTCGATCCCTTTGCAACCGGGGTCTTGCCCCTGGCTCTTGGTGAGGCGACAAAAGCTATACCTTTCCTTGATGAGGCATGCAAGGAATACAGTGCGGTAATGAAGCTTGGCGAGACAACGGATACACAGGACTGCACGGGCAACGCAGTTGCTCATGGCGAATGGCGCAACATAACTCCCGATGATTTAAACAGGGTGGTTTCCGCTTTCAAGGGAAGGATCAGTCAGCTCCCGCCGATGTTCTCAGCGCTGAAGTACAAGGGAGTGCCCCTATACAAGCTGGCGCGCCGTGGAGATGAAGTAATCCGGAACCCGCGTGAGATCGAAGTTTTCTCCCTTGTTATCGACCGGATCGACTTCCCTCTGGTTGCTTTTACCGTAAGATGTTCACGGGGAACTTACGTGCGCACCCTGGCACATGATATGGGCGGGGAACTTGGCTGCGGCGCCCATCTGGTTCGACTGCAAAGGATTGCCAGCGGCCAGTTTCATCTGGGCGGGGCTTACTCCCTTGACCGGCTTGCTTCACTGGCGCGGGACGGGGGGATGGATGACGCGGTTGTCTCAGCATATGACTCACTTGCTCATTTGATCGATCTCAAGGTGATCGAGAGCGGCAGGGAGAAGGTGGCCCACGGAATTGTCCCGCAACCGGACGATTTTGCCACACAGCCTGAAGCTCTTTGCCCCGGAACGCTGGTGCGTATCTCATTTGAGAAAAGGCTTCTTGCCGTGGCTGAAGCGGTCCAGGGGGCCAACCGGTTCCTGAAGCTCGTAAGGGTGTTTAATTAGCTTTACCTTTACATGCTCCCGGCTTTATGATAAAAGTCTCTTTGCAGTTGTAACTTTCAGGCAAGTTAAATATGCGTCAAATTGATATTTGTTAACCATCTCGACTGTAAGACTCAAACATGAGCAAGCATTCGATACATATAAATACATTTTAAGGAAAGGAGGTGTGGAAAATGCTGGCAACGGAAAAAAAGCAGGCGATCATCAGTTCATTCAAGCTTCATGACAGTGACACCGGGTCACCGGAAGTGCAGATAGCCATTTTGACTGAACGTATCACCTATCTGACCGAACATTTCAAGGTTCACAAAAAGGATCATCACAGCCGCAGGGGGCTGTTGAAGATAGTCGGACAGAGAAGAAGACTCCTGGACTATCTGAAAAAGAAGGACGTCGAGAGATACAGGGTCATTATAGCAAAGCTCGGAATCAGAAGGTAAGAGAAGGCAGTATACCTCTTGAATACAACGAGGTATATTGCCTTTCTTTTTATGAAATGGGCCTCAAGCCCATTTGTTTTTTTATTTGTTGGGGGCGTGGATAAAAGGGCAAAATCAGGGACCGGTGAACAGGGACCGGGAACCAGGAAAAGCGATTAAATCGTAGTTTGCTTTTTCCGGTTTCTGATCACCAGTCCCCAGCCTCGGTTATGCCCTTTTCTCGACGGCCCCAACAGTCACCATCAATAAGACCAGGAGACCGTAAAAATTATGGAAAACAAAGTTCAGGTAGAATGCAGCGGCAAGATTATAACAATCTCCACAGGGAAAATGGCCAAGCAGGCCAACGGAGCAGTTGTAATCAGCTGCGGAGATACCATGGTGCTGGTTACGGCGGTTGCCGCCAAGAGCGCCAAGGAAGGTCAGGATTTTTTCCCTCTGACCGTCAACTATCAGGAAAAGGCCTATGCAGGCGGCAAGATCCCCGGTGGCTTCTTCAAGAGGGAAGCCCGTCCTTCTGATAGTGAAACACTTACCTGCCGTCTCATAGACCGGCCGATCCGTCCCCTTTTTCCCGAGAATTTTCTTAATGATACCCAGATCATGGCGACTGTTGTATCTGCTGACAAGGATCACGACCCCGCCATACTCTCGATGATCGGCGCATCTGCGGCCCTTGGAATTTCCGATATTCCATTCTTCGGCCCCATTGCCGGGGTAAAGGTCGGACGGATAGACGGTAATTTCGTTGCCAACCCCACAGCAGAGGAGTTGGAGAGGAGCGACATCGATATTATTGTTGCGGCAAGCCGTGATGCGGTGATAATGGTGGAG
>JBGQDJ010000021.1:0-14227 GCA_041495805.1 Geobacteraceae bacterium | reverse complement strand
TGAGAAGCTTTAGGAATTTATCAACGCTTTTTCTAACTTGTGCTGTTTTGATACTTAATGTAAGCCAAGTCAACGCTGGGATTTTTTTCCAGGATAATTTTGACAATCTATCTGCAACCTGGAACAATGGCGCGGGAACACTTCGCACCCCAGCAGGCCAAGAGGGTTCATGGACATTAGGAGGGGCGGGTACAGGTTCGGGGACCGCAGAGCAAATTTGCGGGGCATCGGCTGCATCTGCCCTGAAAACATTATACCCGTGGGCTTATTATTCGGGAACGTTTTATTATCAGACCGGCCCTGGAACTTCCATGTTATTTGCCAATCCCACGGCAGACAGGAATGGGGGACTGGCCATCCAATCGCCGAGAGTTAGCGGATGTGCCAATACATATCCGGGTGCTTTAGATTACGTTTTTTCCACAAACAGGCAAGAAATATATTTAAGCATATGGATCAAATTCGAGGCTGGATATAATAAAGTCTTTTCTGCCGCATGTAAAATACCCTTCTATGTTTCAACTTCATCGAATCCAATATATATTCAATATCCTAGTGGCAGCGGCTTTGACCAAACCAATATAAAGATATATGATTCCAATAACGGACTTAACGGCGGCAGTTGGTGGGACACCGGGATTACTCCGGCTCTGATATATAACGATCATGCTTGGCACCAATTACAATTTCATCTTAAATTCAATTCAAGTGCGTCCGTGGCAGATGGGGCCGCGGATGCTTGGATAGACGGTATTCATACCGCAACACTCACAGGGCAGAAGTTTTATACCTCCGGGTCGCGCACTTTACATGACATCTCTATAGAGCAAGGGAATTGCTCTGATGAATCTTGGGGTCAAACCACCTGGAAATCGGTTTGGTTTGATGATGTCAAGATTTCAGACACTTACATACCTTATGAAGTCAGTGGTGGTGCCGGTGGTGGCAGTGATACAACACCGCCGATCGTGACTATTACATCTCCGACTAGTAACCCGACGTATTCTACATCGTCCTCTTCTGTAGCTGTTTCTGGAACGGCGTCGGACAATGTAGCGGCATCTAGCGTAAAATGGGCATGTCCGACATGTACACCTACCAGTGGAACGGCTACAGGGACGACCTCATGGAGCGTGTCGTCAATCGGCCTGGCAAGCGGCAGTAACACAATTACTGTCACCGCGACAGACAGCAGCAACAATACCAGCACTAGCACGCTTAAGGTGACATCCACCCAGGTGGTCAACGGCGCTTGTGGCAACGCTTCGGGGCAAGCATTCTCCTCGCTTAATTCTGGAAGCTCCAACCTGTGTGCCACAGGTACAGTAGCGTCCTTTTCTGGTTCTGGTCCCTGGACATGGGGCTGCAATGGTTCAGGTGGAGGGACAAGCACATCCAGCACTACATGTTCCGCAACGCTTACCACGGCCAATCTGCTATTGTCGGAAGATTTTGAGGATAGTTCATTTAATGGACGAGGTTGGTATGATGGCAACGCCACATCCAGCACAATTACAGCATCCGAACATCAGTCAGGTAGTCATGCCTTTATCTGTACTTTTGCAAACGGAGCACAAGGCTGCACAAATGGAAGTCCAAGCAGGCATTTATTCACTGCGTCAGATACTGTATATGTTGATTATTATATAAAGTATGCATCTGGATGGAGGGAACAAAATGGAGGCGCGGGACACCACGAACTTTACCTCCTGACCGACGCTGATGGCGATTATTCACCATTGGCATTCACACACGGTACTGGCTATATTGAACATTGGGGAACGTATGGATCCACTGTACCCCTAAGCCCAACTATGACATTTCAAGATGGGTCTAATATAAATCAGTCACAGATAGGAATTGACCTTACTGCTACCTCCGAAAATAGATCGGTCGCGGGTTGCAACGGGCTATTAGATGGTGCGTTTTTCGACTACATCGACTGTTACAATGGGGGTGGAGGCACCTATTATAACGGTAAGATGAAACATTCTCCAACCGCATCCTTGTCGCTCAACGCTTGGCATCACGTACAGGCATACTTCAAAATGAATAGTGTTACAGCCAACAAGGGGAATGCTGACGGGACAATGGCATACTGGCTCGATGGAGTGCAGCAATTCCGTTCCGATTCCATTTTGTTCAGAACGAACCAGTACGCAACGATGAAATTTCACCAGATAATCATGGGTCCCTACATGGGACAGGGTGCTCCACAATCGCAGTCATTTTATATTGACAACCTAAAAGTATACGATGGCATTTCATCAAGTTCTACAGGCCCAGGATCAACTACTGTGACGATTCAATCTGTAACAAATCCTTAGTCAATAAGCTTAACTTTCTTGGAGTCCATTTGGACGCCCCTATTTTGTCGTGACGAAGAGGTACAGCAGTCGGGGTTATCCCGGCTGCTGTTATATGATAAATAAGCAATCATGTTTCAAACTGCTTTTTTCCAATGGAGCTTTTTCCATTGGAAAAGTGGCGAATCAATTAATCGCTCACTTGTTAACAACCGCAAAAATATTAACATTTTCAGTGAACTCTTCTACTTCCCCTCTTTTTTATGATTTTAACTCTCCTTAGGCTAAATCAATCTTAACATCCTACTGCTATCATCATTTTCTTTTTTATCATTTAATACTACTCAGACACATTGTCATTCTGAGGAGCGTAGCGACGAAGAATCTTCGGTTTTAGCGTTGGGAATCAAGATTCTTCACTTCCTACGGTCGTTCAGAATGACAGAAAACCAAAAATGTCGGAGTAGTATTAACCCATTGTCTATTGCCTCAAGGAATGTTGGCATATTTAGTGTATATTCCCCGTGAATTCGTAAACTTCCCCAAAGTTGAGACATGCTAAAAGTAGAGCTTTCTGGCATTATGTGCGACGGTGCAGGAATATCCCTTAATACGGGTTCCGTGGCTTTGGGTTTATGGGCATACATTTCATCACAGTTCGGAGTGCACTCCGGTGTTTGATTTTTTCTGGGTTTTTTGCGTTATTGGGGGCCTTGGCAATTTTCCTGTTTTTACACGTTAATAATGGGTCGGAAGGAGTGGGGCGCCTTAGGGAGACTGCAGGGCGATTGATCATCGGAAATGGATGCTTTCCCGGCTCTCCAAATCAGGCTCAAGAGACGAAAACCCGGGGTACAACAAGAATTGCCATTTACGTTCTTGGAGGTTCTCAAAACAGTTTAAGATTGAAGTATCGTTCTGCGGTTGGCCTCTACAAAAAAAGGGAGGCTGAAAAACTGATGATTGCGAGTTCAACGGGTAGAACAGAATATGCTCAAGATCTAAAAAGAAATCTGACGAATGACGAGTGGACAGTAAAGCAACTGACCAGCCAGGGAGTTAAGTGTGAGGATATAAGCTTTATTATGCTGCAGCATGGTTTCTTTGGCACTTTACGGGAAGCTATGACATTGAAGACTATATGTATTGAAAGAGGGATTGAGAAGTTGCTGCTTGTTTGTTCGGCGTATCATGCCAATAGAGTTCGTAGTACCTTTTCGGCAATTTTTAAGAATTGCGGCGTGGAGATCGATATCCACGCGGCAGATGAACAGGTTGGGCTGAGAGGCCTTATGATTGAGTATTTAAAACAGGTGTTTTATGATAATGTTCTTATTCCTTTGGAGAGATAATACTACTAAGTGAACATTCAATGAGGTGTTTGATGAGGAAAAAAGTCGTTGTGATCGGCGGAGGTCTTGCCGGGTCATTGGTTTGCAATGAGTTGGCTAAAAATACAGACGTGACTCTCCTTGAGATCGGCCCAAAAAATTCGATAGAATATCCGCAGATCGGATTTGACAATAAGAAGCTCGCTCACGTCGCCACTTTCTGCTTCGGCGGCGGGGGCACAACCAATCTCTGGCACAATGGCTTGATCCCCATAATACGGGATGACGTTGTTGGCCAGGAATTCTCCCAGGTGCTCGCAGAGGCGCAGCCATACATGGACGAGGCGGCGTCCGTACTTTTCTTCGATAAAGAGCCTTTCTCGCTTGCCTATGAAAAATTAGTGTCCGAATCGACCGCTATGGCTCAAAAAATCGGCCTTTCCTCCGATGGAGTCGATTGCCTGGTTTACCCCAAGAAATTCAAGAAATTAACCGTAGACTCAAGGGTCAACGATTTTTACTCGGTTGACAGGATTGGTTTTGTCTTCGAAGGCAAACGAATCAAAACCGTTAACTACACCATAGCTTCAAAAGAGTATTCCGTTGATGCCGACGTAGTGATTGTCGCCGCCGGAGCGATGGGTAGCCCAAAGATTCTAAGGGACATAATAAAGTCGTCAGGGGATCGTTTCGACAGCCTGGGCACAGGATTTATCGATCACCCGATAGGTTTTGTCGGCAAGGTGCGTTTCAAGAAGGAAGCTGCCGGGTTGATCAAGCAACTCTCGTTGCTCGACAAGGGCGATTATGTCAGCAGAAGCGCCATTCGCCTGCGGAGCGCATGCGGCAAATACACCTGCTGTGTCTTCTTCCGGCCGGCGTTGACCATGGATAATCGCCTTCCCATATTTAAATACAAGTCTCTGTTGGGGGCGAGCACCGGTCTGGCCAGGATCCGGAATGTCTTTTCTTGGAAAATATTTCACCCGGATGTCATCGCGGAAATTTTTTCCCATCTGTTCGGTGTGAACATACCGAGTCACACCTACAGTGTTCTTTTAATCGCCGAGCAAAAACGCGGCAGTAATCGCGTCTATTACAATGGGGACGACCTGAGGGTTGACTGGTCGATTTCCTCGGATGAGCTGGCCATTTACAAATCCCTGCTGGAAAAGCTAAATGGCTTGTTGCAGAAGGTAGCGGAAGAAGTTAACATCGAAACAAAGATCACTGAGGAGTGGCTCTGGTCGTGCGCCCATCACTCCTGCACGACGACCCTCGGCAACTCCGCGGAGGATCTTGTCGATAAGGATCTCAAGCTGAAGTCTTGCGACAATGTGTTTGTCTGTGACGGTTCCGTCATTCAGGAACAATCCTATGCCAACACCGGCCTTACCATCGGCCAGCTGGCCTTGCGCCTGGCGAGGAGAGTGCTTGATGTCCCAGATAGATGACCTGGCCGGCAGGACGGTTCTGGTGACCGGAGCCAGCGGCTTTCTGGGGAGCAGAACAGTCGCCATCCTGTCGGGACAAGGCTGCGCCGTGCATGCACTGGTCAGGAAAACCTCACGAACCGACCACTTGAGCCTGCCCGGAGTTACAATCTTCCATGGCGATGTTGCCGACGCCGAATCCCTGGGACCTGCATTTGAGGGGGCCGAATACGTCGTTCACACGGCTGCCGACACCGGCGGCAGCGAAGAGGGGGGAAAGCTGAGCACAATCCAGGGGACATTGAATATCCTTGCCCTCTGTGAACAATATAAGGTCAAGAAACTGGTCTATATCAGTACCTGCAACGTTTACGGGGTAGCCGACTACGGGAATGACCAGGTTGTTACCGAAGAATCATCTCTTGAGCGTTTCCCTGAAAAGCGGGGTCACTATACCAATGCCAAGCTGAGGGCAGAACAACTGGTCACCGGGGTCATGGAAAAAGGGACCGTCCCCATTGTCTGCCTGCGCCCCGGAACGATCTATGGGCCCGGTGGAGATGTCTATACGCCGATGATCGGGTTTTCCCTGGGGAATAAATTCTTCGCGGTCATCGGCAACGGCAGATTCGTCCTGCCGCTTGTTTATGTGGATAACCTGGTCGAGGCTATCATGGTTGCCATGAAAAAGAGCAACAGCACGAATAATATTTATAATGTCGTTGATCCTGTGAAGGTGACGAAAAGGGAATACATGGAGAGGGTCGTCAAGAAATTATATCCTGATTCACATACGGTCTATATTCCCTTTACTATTTTGAAAATGATAGTATATTTCCAGGAAAAGTTATTCGGGGCCATAAAAAGAAAGCCTCTCCTTACTAGCTATCGCCTGATTTCTTCACAGAAGCCTGTGTTGTATGATGTTACGAAAATCTGTAATGAGCTGGCATGGCGACCGCCGGTTTCAATTGAAGCGGCCTATGAAAATCTGATCAGATATGAAGAAGAAAAGAAGAGCAGGTGAAAGGGCTGAAGGCCGTTGGTTTACGAGAACAAGGCGTCAAGATCAAAACCGTTGCGCGCGGATAACGTCCAATAGCATCTGATGAAAGTCTGTTTTTAAACCATAAGAAAGATGTATCCGAATCTTAATCCTAAGTTATCAGATTTGATCCGCGTGAAACGATGTAAGGTTTTTTTATCTGGCTCTTTTTATAAATCCAAATCCGTAGCACGCGGATAACATCTGATAAAATTCTGATTGAAGTCTGATTTTAAAATCACAGAAAAGGCTTATCCGGTTCTAATCCGAAGGTATCAGATTTGATCCGCGTGAGGCGCTTTAGATTTTATATCCTTGTTCAGGAATACACCAATTTCAAGAGGCATTGAATGTGCGGTATTTTTGGAATAGTCGCCCCGAACGTGGAACGCGGTTTTCTGGAAAGGGCTACAAATACCCTGGCACACCGCGGACCGGACAAAGCCGGCTTCTATCTGGATAACAATGCCGGACTGGGCCATCGCCGGTTGAGCATTATCGACCTTGCCGGCAGCGACCAGCCGATCTTTAACGAAGATGGTTCCAAATGCATCGTCTTCAATGGTGAAATATACAATTTCGCGGACCTCCGGACCCGACTCATCTCCCTGGGGCACGTTTTTGCAACAAATGGTGATACGGAAACCATCCTCCATGCCTACGAGGAATGGGGAGAAGCCTGTGTTGAGCAGCTCCGGGGTATGTTCGCCTTCGCAATATGGGACGCCAGGGAACGTGTCCTCTTTATCAGCCGTGACAGGTTCGGCATCAAACCCCTTTTTTACGGTGAATACCAGGGAGGTTTCTGCTTTGCCTCGGAAATGAAGGCGCTCCTGATCGATGACCGCTTCCCCAGGGAAATCGATGAGCGCGCCCTGGCAAGTTATTTCTCCCTTTCATATATCCCCGGTGAGATGACCATATACAAGGATATCCGGAAGCTCCTTCCAGGGCATAATATTACATGGCGTGACGGGAAATTTAACACAAGGAAATATTGGGACCTGACATTTAACCCGGAAACCGGGAGAAGTGAGAAATACTTTATTCAAGGGGCAATGGATCTCCTCCGGGAATCGGTAGGGATTCATCTGATGAGCGAGGTCCCCCTGGGGGCGTTCCTGAGCGGCGGGATCGATTCGAGCGCCATTGTGGCCCTGATGAGCGAGTTTTCCGATACCCCTGTCAATTCCATCTGCATGGGCTTCGGCGGAGATGTTGGAGGCTATCTCGATGAAAGGGCATATGCCAGACAGGTAGCGGAGCGTTACGGTACCAGACACAGGGAATTCGAGGTCCTGCCCAGCGCCGAGGGGTTGATCGAAACCATCGTCCGTGCATTCGACGAACCGTTTGCCGACGACTCGGCGATCCCCTCCTATTACGTCTGCAAGATCGCAAGGGAGAACGTCACAGTGGCCCTGTCGGGTCTGGGAGGAGACGAGGTCTTCTCCGGGTATGAGCGGTATCTCGGTTTTATGATGAGTGGCTGGTTTCGGAAATTGCCTTCTTTTTTCCGCGACGGGATGATACGCCCTATTATTGAGAGACTGCCGGAAAGGGCCGACGGCCACTATACCGTGAATCACATGAAGCGTTTTGTCCGCTCTTCCGCCCTGCCCCCGGATGAACGCTACCTCGGCTATATCACCAGGGTGAAACCGGGCATCAGGGAAAATTTCTTCGCCGATCCGGGGCATTTTGAATTACTCGGTTCATTCTGTCAGGAACTGCTCCTGGGGTATTTCAACTCCGGCAATGTTTCCGGTGACGCCAACTCCCTCAATCGCGCATTATACTGCGACATAAAGGCCTATCTTCCCGAGGATATCCTGGCGGTTACCGATCGCATGAGCATGCAGCATGCCCTGGAGGTCCGTGTCCCGTTCCTGGACCACAAATTTTTCGAGTTCTGCGCCACCATACCTCCCGAAATGAAAATGAAGTGGATGCAGAAAAAATACCTCATGAAGAAGGCTGTTCGGGACATTGTCCCCAAAGAGGTCATCAACCACCGCAAGCAGGGTTTTGTCGGCCCGATGACACAATGGCTGAAGAATGAATTGAAGCCATACGTATTCGAAACCCTCTCCGAAAGCA
This sequence comes from Geobacteraceae bacterium, assembly GCA_041495805.1. GTDB lineage: Bacteria > Desulfobacterota > Desulfuromonadia > Geobacterales > Geobacteraceae > JBGQDJ01. Next base: position 6,012 of record JBGQDJ010000021.1, on the reverse strand, counting down.
ATCTGAGAAAGCACAACCTCTTGAATCACTTGACCGTTCAAAAAATTCTCGATGAACATTTTTCCGGCCGAGAAATCCATGACACCCTTATATGGTCCATGGTGATTTTTCAGACCTGGTACGACATCTATATGGACAAACGTAATGTGAGCGCATGATGCAGATATCTTTTCTTATCCTGCTTTTTTTGTGCATCTATCCCTATTTTCTCTATCCGCTCCTCATTACACTGCTGTCAAAGCTATTCGCCGCGGATTGGCAACGGGGCGACTCGAAGCAGCGTATTTCAGTGATTATTTCCGTCTTCAACGAGGAGGGAGTGATAAGGGAAAAGATAGAAAACTCCCTAAAGCTCCACTATCCCGAGGAATTGCTGGAGATAATCGTCGTTTCCGACGGATCAACCGACCTCACCAACGAGATCGCCTCGTCGTTTTCCGACCCCCGTGTCCGCCTGGAGGCCTTCTCTGGAAGGAATGGAAAGACCGCCTGTCTGAACAAGGTGGTTCCCAATGCGAAGGGAGACATTGTTGTTTTCACCGACGCAAATTCGATGTTCCCTCCAGACGCCCTACTCAAGTTTTCCAGGAATTTCAACTCCGAACAGGTCGGCCTGGTTACCGGCTGGACAAAATACCGCAAGCCCGGAGGTGATGAGGAATCGGTCGGTCTTTACGGGCGCCTGGAAATGATTACCAAGAAGGCGGAGAGCCTGGTCTCCTCGTGCGTAGGCGCGGACGGGGCGATTTTCGCCATCAGGAAAGTTCTCTATCAGCCCCTTGAAGATTACGATATCAACGATTTTGTCATTCCCTTGAACGTCATCGGCCAGGGGAAAAGGGTCGTGCTGGATGCCGAACTCTACTGCGTTGAAGAGCCAGGCGATAACGAATCGAAGGAGTTTCGCAGGCAGGTGCGCATCACCAACAGGACTCTAGGTGCGATCTGGAGAAATATCCGTTTCCTGAACCCCGCTGCCTACGGTTCATTTTCATTTTTTCTGCTATCCCATAAGGTAATCCGTTTTCTGGTCCCCTTCACCTTTCTGGGAACGCTCATGACTGCCCTGTTGCTTGCAAACGTGTCGATTTTCTTTACAGTGTTCGCAATTGCCCAGCTCATTTTTATCTGTATCGGTATTGCCGGGATTTTCAAGATTTCCAACGGTCGTTTGACGCAGCTCTGTTCATTTTTCCTGATGACCATTGCAGCGCAACTGGTCGGCTGGATACGCTGGGTCACCGGAAAATCCGATGTTATGTGGAAACCGATAAGGTAATCCGGGGCCGTTAGCAAATGTATAAACATTGAATCTTTATCATGTGGAGTGGGCGGAAGACGACCTGTTGAAAATGGGGGTTCCCGGGAAGGCGATTGTCAAACTGTCCTATACTTCGAGCGGTTCAATCCATGATGCATTGAACACGCGGAAGTATATTCTGGCTAAAGGGTTAAAGAGTCTTGTCGTTGTTACTTCCGATTATCATACGAGAAGATCGTTGTGGGCCTTCGAGCGGGTATTTAGAGGTTATCCTGTCAAGATTGGGGTTTATCCGGCAAAATGCGAAGTGAAATCGGAACCGTATTTACGCAGGTTCATGATATTAAGCTATGAAATGTTAAAGCTCGTCTACTATAAATGCAGATACAATTATTTCGGTCAACTCCCATACGTCAACGCAGAAAAATATATTCTGTCATACAGAAACTGCTTAACCATTGGTTACCTGTTGAGGGAGCTCCTTCTTGATGATGTGCCTCAATTCACCAGCGGAAGCACACCACCACCTTCCGGGATGACATAGCAACGGTAATCATCCTGTAGAAGTGTCTCGGCGCATTCTATCGCCTCTGTAAGCGAAGCTGCGGGTGTCATCCCCATGGAAACCACTTCTTCGGGTGGGAGGTCGGAAATCAGAATAATCTTAAAGCGTCTGCATTTTTGCATGGCAGAGTAGGCAGTCTGACCGTTGATCTCATAATTGCGGCGAAGTTCCGTTTCAAAATCGGTTACATTGTCAAATCGGAACCATTTGAAAAAACCGGGATGCCCATACCCGTCACGGCACTGGGCAAGGAGGATCATCACCCCCCCTTCGCGCAGGGCTCTGCTGCCGTATTCCATCGATTTGTGTGCCTGGATGAAGTTGATATCCTTGGGTAAGCCTCCGCAGGAGACAATAACCAGGTCAGCGCTTTCAGAGATCGGGACGGAAAACCTCTCTGCATAGTAGCTGCATCCGTCTGAGTGCGCTTTCTTCCAGTCGCCAGTGAAAACCGCAACTATCTTTTTGTCGGGGGTGACCACCGTATTCAGAATCATATCCGGATTCACCATAGCGCACGCCTCCATCATCGCCTGATGCACCGGATTCCCTTCAAGGTTGCCTGTAATTGCCAATGGATTTTTTCCGGTTCCTTCTCCAGGATTAAGGACGGCAAAATGGCTCGCCATGCATGACTTGCGGCTTGCCACTCCGGGTAGAATCGACTTTCTGCCGCCACCGAAACCAGCGAAGTAGTGAAACCCGATGTTGCCTGTAAGAATCAACCGGTCAGCCTCTACGACCCTGCGGTTCACCTCGACGTCAATCCCACCGGCGGTCTTCCCAAGAAAGATGTTCACATCCTGGTCATCGCAATCATGATCGATCACCCTGATCCGTCCATAAATGGAACCAACTATCTTTTCATGTTCCTGAACTGTCTGTTTTCTATGGATCCCCAAAGCTATCAATATCGCAATGTCTTCATCCCGGATTCCGATGGAATTCAACTTCTCGACAAGCAGCGGCAGGTAAAGTTCACTGCCGGTATAGCGGGTAATGTCGGAAGTTACAATCACCACCCTTTCTCCCGGCTTGAATGATTGGAATCTTTCCGAACAGTCTTCAATTGCCGAAGCTATAATGGTCTCAGGATCTGCTGCATCGGGAAACGAGTCAGGCGACTGAATGATGGTTGATATTCTGTCCCGACTCAGATCCAGGTCAAATGATGTATTACCGTATTTAAGTTTCATTTTTTCATGATACAGATTCAGGGTAAATATCGCAAGAGCGTTATGCATATCCAGCATTCCCCCTCTCCTCCACAGTGACCATCCTGACATTTGTGAGCCACACGTTAAGCGCTGTTCCTGTGTTCCTGGTCACATCTCACTGCTCTCCAGTCCGCTATTCGCTGCTTCGGTGATCAATGTCACACACAATATTGCTGATCTCGCCGATAAGTATAACCAGAACAATTTAATAATGCGGTACACGATAATACTAAAGCATCCGTGAGGATGCGACGGAAAGCCTAGGGTCTCAACGAGACAGCCGGGTCGCCGAAATACCAAATAGGTATAACGGACCCGGCTATTTTTTTATTTCAAGCCGGGTTGTGAAAATCACAACACGGCTTTTTAGTTTAGAGCAAATGAGGAGTGGAAAAATGAACGGAGTAAACGAAATAAAAAGAGTCCGGAATATGATCTCCAGATTATTCTTCTTAACAATGCTTGCCTGTCTTCTTTCGATAATTGGCAAGACCTCCTGTTTTGCTACAACTGTAACCCTCCAATGGAACTCAAGCACTGGTGCAACCGGCTACAAGGTCTATTACCAGGCGGACTCGTCTTCACAGCCATTTTCAGGTACAGGGGCTTCGCAAGGGGCCTCCCCCATTGTTCTTCAGAATCAGTCAACCGGTCAGATCAGCTCCACAATCAGCGGTCTCGATCCTTCCCATGCACACTATTTCACGATAACCGCTTACAATGCTGCGGGTGAAAGCTCTTACTCGAATGTTGTATCCGCTCCCGAACTGACTCCACCAATCGTTACTGAATTCACACTCCCTTCAACATACACCATATTGACCGTACCCATAACTACCTTTATTGCTACCGATAATAATACTGTAAGCGGATACTGCATAACCCTGACCAACTCTTCCAGCGGTTGCTCCTGGAGTGGAAGTGTTCCAACAAGCGTCACTTTCCCCTCTTACGGTAGCCCGACGACTTACGCGTGGGCAAAGGACGCGGCAGGAAACATTTCAGTCTCGAAATCGGCATCCGTAACCATCACTGCAGACACCACAAATCCATCAGTCTCCATAACAGCACCGACCAATGGTTCGGTTTTGAGCGGGGCAACAACGATTTCCGCAACCGCCAGTGATAACAGCGGTGTGGTGAGCAAAGTCGAATTTTATGCCGGGACAACCCTGCTAACTGCGACTAACGTCTATCCATACAGTTACAATTGGAATACTGCAACTGTAGGTAACGGTACCTATACCCTCACCGCCAAAGCGTATGACCCGACAAACAATGTCAGTACATCCACAGGCGTCAATGTGACTGTAAACAATCCGCTTCCAGATACAGCGCCGCCAAATGTCACCGCCTTCAGCCTTCCGGCAACGGCTTCAAATCTCACTGTTCCCATTGGTGCCTTTACAGCTTCAGATAATGTCGGTGCAACAGGCTACTGCGTGACAACTTCAAACAGTTCATCAGGATGTAGCTGGAGTGGGACTGCACCTTCCTCTGTCACTTTTGTCGGCACCGGCGCCAGGAGTGCTTGGGGCTGGGCAAAGGATGCCGCCGGCAACATCTCCTCCGGAGTAAGCTCATCAACGAACATTACGATGAGCAGCATCAATATCGGCGAAACTAGCATCCTTTCTTCTGACGATTCAGGTAACGGCAATCTTCTCTTGGCCCAGTCGGCAACCTTGGCCCAGACCGCAACCATACAGAGCATGTCATTCTATGTTGCAACTGCATCCGGCAACCTCAGGCTGGGTATTTATGATGCAACAGGCGCAGGCGGTGGGCCAGGAAACCTTTTAGCATCGTCTGCGGAATTTACGCCGACTACCGGTTGGAATACCGCAAACGTGATCACCCCCGTGTCGCTCAACGCTGGGACATACTGGCTGGCATATCTTCCTAGCAGCAGCAACTTGCATTTCCGGCTTTCCACGGCTTCAGGTACTCATAAATATTATTCTTACACTTATGGGGCGATGCCTTCAACGTTTTCCACGTCTCCAACCACCGCAACCGCCCATTGGTCGTTCTATGCAACTCTTTCGACTACCATTGATAATACCGCTCCGACCGTCTCCATAACCGCGCCTGCCGATAATGCAACAGTCAGCGGAACCGTTTCGGTTACAGCCAGCGCTTCCGACAACGTCGGGGTTACTAAGGTCGAGTACTACGTGAACGGTAGCCTGAGTTCTACAGTTACCGCTTCCCCTTACAGCTTTAGCTGGAACACGGCCTTGGTGACCAACAATACATATACCTTGTCAGCCAAGGCCTATGACGCCGCCGGTAAAGTAGGTCAATCCTCGAATGTCACTGTAACGGTAAACAATCCAGACATCACTGTTCCGACCACCTCCATTACCGCGCCTGTCAATAGCGCCACGGTAAGCGGAACTGTCTCGGTTACCGCATCTGCAAGCGACAACATTGCTGTCAGCAAGGTGGAGTTCTATGTGAACGGCGTGCTCAGCACTACCGATACAACAAATACCTACAGCTACAGCTGGAATACAACGTCAGTTGCCAACGGCTCCTATACTCTATCCACAATGGCCTATGATGCAGCAAACAACGTTGGCCAATCAACAAATGTTATAGTGACCGTGTCCAACATTACCGTGACAACGCCGGGCGCTCCCACAATCGGCACTGCCACTGCCGGTAACGCACAAGCTACAATATCCTTTACCGCTCCGACATCAAACGGCGGCAGCGCCATTACCGGCTATACTGTAACATCCTCTCCCGGCGGCGTTACCACCACCGGTTCTGCAAGTCCGATAACTCTGACTGGCCTTACCAACGGAACCGCGTACACATTCTCCGTGACCGCAACCAATGCCGCAGGCACCGGCGCTGCTTCCGCGGCTTCCAACAGCGTGATTCCAGCAACAACGCCTGGAGCTCCCACAATCGGCACAGCCACAGCTGGTAACGCACAAGCAACAATATCCTTTACCGCT
>JBGQDJ010000020.1:0-14242 GCA_041495805.1 Geobacteraceae bacterium | reverse complement strand
ACGGACACCAAATGAGGCTTATTTGCAGGGACTTGAAAAACTGAAATCGGCCGCCTGAAGCCGGCAACCACAACAACAATGGGACATTGCTTATTTACCCTTCAGGCTGTCTCACGAACCCCGGCCACCTCAGGATGGACACTATTTGAAAGAAGTGGATCTGTTTTTAATCGTTCAATTCCAGCCTATTATTTTTAAATGAAAAATATAATTGACAATTCCTTGGTTTTGTGTAAAAATTTTAATCTCAAAATGGGTATCAGGCGGAATTCCCTTTATCCAGCCTATAGTAGATTAAAGGAAAATAAAGTATTTGACAACATGCCGATAAAAGGGTATACTTTCGCGCTCTTGGAATAATTTATTAGTGTTCAACAAAGGGTTGTTCGGGTTAGGTGCTGTGTGGCTCAAGGCGCCTAAATAACTATTTCTAAATGGGAGGTTAGTCATGGCAGACGCAGTCCAGCAGGTCGATCAAATGGTAGCAAAGGCAAGAGTAGCGGCGGCAAAATTCAAAACTTACACCCAGGAGCAGGTAGACAAGATCCTGGCGGCTATGGACGCTGTCAGCGTTGCCAATGAGATGAAGCTTGCCGAAATGGCCGTTGAAGAAACCGGCATCGGCAGGGCCGATCACAAGGCCATCAAGAACCACCTCGGCGCCCACATTGTATACGAATGGCAAAAAGACAGGAAATCGGTCGGCATCATCGAAGAAAAAGATGGCATTACCTACATTGCCGAGCCGTTCGGCGTAGTCGCCGCCGCCATCCCGACCACCAACCCGACCTCCACCACCGAGTTCAAGGCCATAATCGCCCTCAAAGGGCGCAACGTCCTCATCTTCGCCTTCCATCCCAAGGCCCAGAAATGCAGCGCCTATGCCGCCAAGCTGATGCTCGACGCGGCCGTCGGCGCAGGCGCGCCGGCAGACTGCATCCAGTGGATCACCGAGCCCTCCATCGAGGGTACCAACGCCCTGTTCAAGCACCCGGGCGTGAATCTCGTCATCGCCACCGGCGGCGGCGCCATGGTCAAGTCTGCGTACAGCTCCGGTCACCCCGCCATCGGCGTCGGTCCGGGCAACACCCCTGTCTTCGTTTCAAAATCCGCCAATGTAAGCGTTGCGGTAAACAACATCATCGCCTCCAAGACCTTCGACAACGGCACCATCTGCTCTTCCGACCAGTCGATGATCTTCGACGACCAGGCAACCTGTGACAAGGCCGTTGCCATGATGAAAGAGAGAGGCGCATACCTGGTCAACGACGCAGAGAAAGCAAAGCTCGACGCGGTCATGTTCGACAAGGAAAGAGGCGTTCCGTCTCTCGCCATCGTCGGCAAGTCTCCCCAGGTGATTGCCAAGCTTGCCGGTTTCACGGTTCCCGACGAGACGAAACTGCTTCTCGTTCCCCTTACCTGCATCGGCCCCGAAGACTGGTTCAGCCACGAAAAACTCTCCCCGGTTCTTGGCTATATCTCTTTCAAAACCACGGATGAAGCGATCGCTGCCGCCAAAGGCCAGCTCCTCTGGGGCGGCGCCGGCCACACCGCCGTTGTCCACGCCCAGGACCAGGCAGTTCTGGACAAGTTCGCCATGGAGATTCCGGCCAACAGGCTGCTCCTCAATCAGCCCGCGGTCCACGGCAGCGTCGGCCTCATCTACAACACGCTTCCGCCGTCACTGACCCTCGGCTGCGGCACCGACGGCGGCAACTTCCTGACCAACAACGTCAACTACGCAAACCTGCTGAACGTCAAGCAGGTCGCAAAACGTATCGTTGACTATGAAAGAGACGAATAATTCTGAAGCTGTTTGATTAAGATAAAGCCCCTGTCAGTTCCATACGAACGGACAGGGGCTTTTTTTATGAGAGTATGATAAGTAACATGGGATCATTGGAAGATGGACATTGTTTTAGGAATGAAAGCGAAATTCACGGCTGAACCATCAACGGAGTGAGTCATGCTGTTGAGACTTGATGCATTGTATGACGCTCAGACAATATGTTGAAAACGTCCGTCTCAAACTCGGCTCTGGAACTTTTAACGGGAAATCTAGGGCTTCATCCCGATAAAATCGCCTATATCTGTGCCGACAAAGCGCTCTCCTACAGTGATCTGAACAAGGGGTGCCGCCGCTTCGCTCATCTGTTGCAAAAGCAGGGTATTGTCCCGCAAGAGCGTGTACTGATCGCTCTGCCCGACTGTCTTGCCTTCCCGATTGTTTTTCTGGGGTGCCTTTTGACCGGCGGCGTGGCTGTTGCGGTCAGTCCCACACTTTCTGAAGAGGAGCTTGCGCTTATCATCGACGACTGTGGCGCGCGCATCCTGGTCAGCCTTGGTAAGCCGGCCGTTCCGTACTACGCTGTCGACGAAAAGGTGAAGGTAATCATTTGTGACGATCAAGGTCAGGTGGAAGGTTCCTGCACTTCCGTAGAGTTAGACACCCTCTACCAACAGCCGTCGGTTGACGATATTGCGTACATGCTCTACAGCTCCGGCTCCACGGGCAGGCCTAAAGGGGTCCCCCATCTGCATAAAAGCCTGCTACTGCCGTGCGACCTGGTAGGGAAAGCCCTGTTGGATATAAAGAGTGATGATGTCATCTTTTCCACAAGCAAGTTCTCATTTGCCTACGGACTCATCAACAGCCTCGCCTTTCCGCTCCGTTTCGGCGCCACGGCGATCCTACATCCGGGCAAACCCGACCCGCTTGCAGTTCTGAACATCATCCACCTCCACGGGCCATCAATCTTTTTCTCCGTACCGGACATTTTCACCCAGATTATTCTCTCCTGCACGGATAGGGAACTGATACTCCCGATGCGACTCTGCTGCTCGGCAGGCGAAGCTTTGCCAGCGCCTATTTTCGAGGAGTGGCAACGGCTCACCGGCCTGGAGATCCTTGACGGTATCGGCTCCACCGAAATGGCCTACCATTTTATCTCCAATGTTCCCGGTCGGGCGGTTGCCGGATCGGCCGGACAACTGGTGCCGGGCTATCGGGCGAGGCTGGTGGATGACTATGGTAACGACGTTCCTGCCGGGCGCGAGGGAAACCTGCTGATCTGCGGCCCTACTAAGACCCCCTGTTACTGGAACCTTCCTGAACTGAGCGCCGGGACCATCCTGCCGGACGGATTCGTCAAAACCGGCGACATCTTTCTGGAAAGGGACGGGTTCTACTATTATCGCGGACGGTGCGACGACATGATCAAGTCGGGAGCTTGCTGGGTCTCACCCTTCATTGTGGAGGATGCCCTGCGAAGCCATCCGGCGGTGGCAGAGTGCGCGGTTGCGGTCGTGACGGTCGGCACTTTCAACAGGCCGGGGGCATTTGTCGTACTTATCCCCGGTACAAAACAGTCCCCCGCTCTTGCACAGGAACTGATGAGTCATATAATGGAACGGCTTCCGGATTACATGTGCCCGGTCCGCATCAGATTCATGGCGGAGCTGCCGCGCACCTCAACAGGGAAGATTCAGCGTTTCAAGTTGAGGGAACAATTTGCGCATTAACTTGAAGAGTGAATGTTTGCACTACTCAACAGGACCGAAGGAGAGAAACATGCCTGTAATTAATGAACTGAAAGAATTGATGATTAATATCGGGGTAGAGGAGCGCATTGTCAATGAGGTCGGCCCGGAACAGATCCTTGCGGGGCATGTGATGGATTCTGTCCATTACACCGCGTTCATCGTGGCAATTGAGGGGCGCTACGGGATTAGGATAACCGACCGCTATGCGCTCAGACTGCGAACCCTGAACGACTTCAGGAACTACATCAATCCGGGGAGAAAATGAAACCGGGCTGGATCAATTATAACTTGTTCGATTGACACAAAAAACTTGAAATGTCGGACTTTGTTCAGTACAGTTTTACATTACACAGGAATTGTCCTAATTGCTGGTGATAAATTCGCCCGGATGCATGATCGATTGGGTATTGCGACGGCAATTAATCATATCGTGGTAGGGGCGGCGCTTGCTCCGCCCAATCGGGGCGCGGCAAGCAGCGCCCCTACAGCAGGGTTGTTGTGTTTAATCGCCGGAGTAATAATTCCGGAATTCTTATATAAAGGAGTCTTAAAATGCCACAACATGATGTCATCATAGTAGGCGGGGGAATCAGCGGCATGTCCCTTGCCCATTATTGCGCGAAAACCGGTTTGAGACCGCTCGTTATGGATAAAAACAGCCGCATTGGAGGCACATTCAACTCTTGCCGCAAGGACAACTTCTGGTTTGAACTCGGCGCCCACTCCTGTTACAACTCCTATGGGAACCTGGTGGACCTGCTCCGTGAGACCGGCAGTCTGGACAAGATCATAAAGCCCGGGAAGGCCGGCTACAAGCTATTTACCAAAGACGGTATCAAATCCATCATGTCACAGATGAGTTTTCCCGAACTCCTTTTTTCTCTTCCAAGAATGTTCGGCGCGAAGATGGATGGCGAAACGGTTGAATCCTACTATTCAAAAATCGTCGGAAAGAAGAATTTCGAGCAGGCAATCGGGCCGATGTTCAATGCTGTTATCTGTCAGAAGGCGAACGATTTCCCCGCGGACATGCTCTTCAAGAAGAGGGAGCGGCGAAACGATGTTATCAAGAAATTCAGTCTGCCGGGCGGACTCCAGTCGATCACCGATGCTGTCGCTGCTGAGCCGGCCATCGAAACTGCAACTGGCAAGGAAGTAAAGGAGATCGAGTTCGCTACGAATGTTTTTAAAGTAACGGCAACCGACGGCAGCACCTTCGAATCGAAATTGCTCGCCCTTGCCGTCCCTTCGGAGGCGGCCGCCAATATGCTTAAAAAATCATTTCCCCTAATTTCTCAAAAACTTAGTGCGCTGAAAGCAGAGAAGGTTGAGACCCTGGGAGTCATCATCAAGAAAGAGGAGACAAAGATAGGGCCTATTGCGGCGCTTGCCGCATCGGAAGACATCTTTTACTCTTTTGTCTCGAGAGACACATTCCCCGACCCCGTATACAGGGGGTTTGCATTTCACTTCAAGGCCGGTACGGGCAGCCGTGAGTCAAGGCTTGATCGCATTGCCCAGGTGCTCGGCACGAGGAATTTCGAGCATATTGCCATGGCCGAGCATGTTATCCCCTCTCTGCGTCTTGGCCACAAGGAAACTATTGCTGAGATAGACGGCCTTCTTGCAGGCACGCCCCTGTTGCTTACCGGCAACTACTTCACCGGCCTTGCCATTGAGGACTGTGTCTCCCGCTCGCTTCAGGAGAGCAAGAGATTAGTGCGTTAAGCTTCTTGTTTGCCCGACATCTCGGAGATATTTTATGACAATCCATCCAGTCAGCAAGACCGGCGTAAATTGTTATATCATACTCTTTCTGTTATTGATGCCGGCAGCGATACACGCCCAACCAGAAAAAAGCGGACCGGTTTCCCCTCCTGTAGCGCAGCATTTGGTCAGGGAAGGCGATTTCGCGGTCAGATTGCTCTCTTCCCTTGGGCTGGGTAAGACCGATGATGAGTCGGATGCCGAGAGCCGACTGGGAAAATCCGGCATAGCGCCCCGCAATGGCTGGATTGCCGATTACCCCGTTACCCCCGACATTATCGGTGAGTTACATGAATCCGTAAGAAAAGCCGCGAAGTCACGCAAAATAGAGCTAAATAATGATGATGCGATAAAGAGGCTCGAAGGCGTCACCGCCGATTTTGCTCTCTCAGTCAGGCCCCATTCTGCCGCGGAAACCGGTCAAGCCAGCGCCGCGGACAACGCTAAACATCCCGACCTCTCAGCAATAAACAAATATTATTCGTCCATGGGACCGCCGGTGATCACATACTATAATCCACCGTCCGATTACTCCCACCTCTATTGCCTGGTTCCCTATCCGTTCCAAAGCCATGGTTTCCGTTTCACCGGATTCTTCATACTGAAACAATTCCACAGGACCATTTTCGTGAAACAAAGTGTTGCGTTCGTCTCGAATCGATTCCATATTTTCAGAAATCACAAGGAATTCCGAATCGACCCGTTGGCAAGATTCAACGGCAAGACCTTTGCGGGGATAGGGGTGTCCGATGGAAAACGTTTTATCAAAACGGGGGTCAGCGGGAGTGAGAGAAAGGTCTTTAACAGTCAGCAACCCTGGGTGAGATCTCATGCCGGGTCGGAAGCGGGCGGCAGGAGGAGATAGCTTATGATTCCAATTAATCCTTTTCCTGATATGGAAGGATTTTTATTCACAGGTCAGCGGGTATTCCCGGGGCAGGATGAATAACTCCGTTACTAAACTGACCGAATTATAAATAATTCAGCATAAAGCTAAACTGAAAATTTAAATCCAGGAAACCCTACAGTTTCCCCTGTTTATCCTTGGCATGATAGACCGCAATCTTCTCCTTCAACGCAGCCATCAATCCGTCAAAGCCCTTACTCTTCATCAAACTGACGAATTGAGACCTGGTCAGAGAAAGCTGACTCACACCCGAGGTCCTGCTCTCCACAATACGCCATTTTTCCTGGGAGCGCCGCAATGTGTAATTAAAATCAACGCTCTCTTCATGGGGAATGACAAGATTGCTGATCACGGTAACCGTATCCCCTTTGATCTGCTCTCCCTGCTCAATCTCGAATTTTTCTCCTGAATAACCATCAAAGTTGCCGGCGTATGAAGATATCGTCCAAACGGTATAAAGATCCAGATACTGCTTTCTCTGTTCCTGGGAAATAGTATTCCAGTAGCTCCCAAGCGTTATTTCGCCCATGTAAGAGAGCGCGAATACATCACGAATCACGGGATCAAGCTGTTTATAGCGGCCGCTGAAACCGAGCACTTGTGCCCTTTTCATGTTCTCCATCAGCGTCGAATTCATCCTTTGTACAACTTCCGCGGCCCCCTTTTGCTCAGCTCTTCCCGAGACAGGGAGAAATATCAGACATGCAAGCAGGAGAGAGCCAATAATCTTGAAATGAATCCGCATTCTTTTCTCAAACGTAATCATAATTGCCTCCTGATGTCCCCTGCGATCGGGTTTAAATATTCCTGCTTTTGTTTATAAATATTACAAACTGGGAATCCCATGACTCGGATATCCCCCTTCACGGACACTGCTCGTAATAGTCCAGCTCCTTGTGGAATGTCTCTTCCAGTCTCCAGAGGGCCAAAAGAGAAACGGCGACACAGACGGTCCCCACCATGATCGCGCTCGTCTCGATGGTGAATTGATGTCGGGCCAACTGGAAGAGGAGGGTGATGGGGACCACCATGCCGCGAACGAAATTGGGGACGGTGGTTGCGACTGTTGCACGCAGGTTGGTGCCGAACTGCTCGGCGGCTATGGTGACGAAGACGGCCCAGTAGCCGCTACCGAGCCCCAGGAAGGCGCAGACTGCATAGAAGGAGGCAGAGCTCGCGCCGGCAAGGCAGAAGTAAGCCGCGATTCCGGCTATGGTCAGGGCGATGAAGGATAACACCGCCTTTTTACGGCTCTTCAGGAACTGGCTCAAAAGGCCGCTCCCCAAGCCGCCGAAGATAAGACCGATATAACAGAACATGACGGCGTTGCCGGCGCTGACCCCTCCCCGGATGCCGAGGGCCTTGCCGAACTCGGGGGAGAAGGTGATCAGGATACCGACCACGAACCAGATGGGAATGCCGATGAGAATGGAATCCAGGTACTTGGCGAAACGGCGCCGGTCGGTAAAGAGGGAGAAGAAATTGCCCCGGCTGACATCGGCCGTCTTCATTTCCCTGAACATCCCCGACTCGTGGACGCAGATACGCAGGGCCAGGAGGAGAAAACCAAGGACACCGCCGATGTAGAAGGCGTGTTGCCAGGAGAAGAACCCAGCCACGAAGTTGGCGGCCACCGCTCCCATTACCCCCACCGTAGCGACGATCATGGTGCCGTATCCTCGCACATCCTTATGGAGCATCTCCGAGACCAGGGTGACCCCGGCCCCCAGCTCTCCGGCCAATCCCACTCCAGCGATGAAGCGGGCCGCCGCGTACCACTCCACCGTGTTCACCATGCCGTTCGCGATGTTGGCAACAGAGTAGAGGAAGATGGAGCCGAACATGATCTTCATCCGCCCCTTCCTGTCCCCCAGGATTCCCCAGAGAATCCCTCCCAGGAGCATACCGGTCATCTGCATGTTGAGGAGGAAGACACCCTGGTCCACCAGGGCCGGACCCTGGAGCCCCATGGACTTGAGGCTGGGGACCCGTACGATGCTGAAGAGGATAAGGTCGTAGATGTCGACGAAATAGCCGAGGGCAGCCACCAGAACCGGCAGGGTAAAGACGGAATGCATCGGGTTGCTGGCAGAGGAAGGGTAAGGAGAATCCATGGAGAAATATCCTTGAGGAGCAAATAATTGGTGGCGCTACTCCAGGTTGTCCTCGATCCTGATCAGGTTGCTCTTCTCCCTGACGATGTCGAAAGAATCGATCTCCGCCAGGGCCTTCCTGATGTCCATCTCCCTCGCCTCGTGGGTCATGATGACGATCGGCACCGACTCCTGGACGCTTCGCGCGGTCTGGACCATCGATTCAATGCTGATGTTGTTCCTCCCCAGTTCGCCGGCGATCCGGGCGATCACGCCGGGCTCGTCCATGACACTGAAGCGGATATAGAACTTGCTGACGATTTCCCCTATCGGCTTGATCTGGAGGTCTCTAATCCGCTCCTCCTGGAAGCCGAGCGGCGCGGTTCTTCTGCCGATCCCGGCCAAGATGTTGCGGGATATATCCATGACGTCCCCAACGACCGCGCTGGCGGTGGGGTCCATTCCCGCACCCCGGCCGTAGAGCATCACCGGCCCGACAAAATCGCCGGTCAGGCGGATGGCGTTGAAGGCCCCGTCCACATCGGCCAGCGGATAATTTACCGGGATCATTGTCGGATGGACGCGGGCCTCGATCCTCTCCCCATCGCGCTTGCCGATGGCCAGGAGCTTGATCTTGTATCCGAAGTCCCGTGCATAGTTTATGTCGAGGCTGGAGATGGAGCTGATCCCCTCTGTGTGGATATCTTTGAATTCCACCCTGGTGCCGAAACAGAGAGAGAGGAGTATGGAAAGTTTGTGCGCGGTGTCGATCCCCTCGATATCAAAGGTCGGGTCCGCTTCGGCATAACCCAGTTCCTGGGCCTTTTTCAGGACATCGGCGAAATCGGCCCCATCCTTGGTCATTTTGGTGAGGATATAGTTGCATGTGCCGTTCAGGATACCGAGGACCGTAGCGAAGTTGTTGGCGGCAAGGTTTCCTTTGATGGCGGAAAGGACCGGGATGCCCCCGCCCACTGCCGCCTCGTAAAGGACCTCTACCCCTTTTCTCGCAGCTGCCGCATAAATCTCCCGGCCGTGGAGAGCGAGCAGCGCCTTGTTGGCGGTAACCACATGCTTGCCGTTTTCTATGGCCCTGAGCACGAAGCTCCGCGCCGGCTCGTACCCTCCGATCAATTCGATTACCACGGAAATCTCCGGATCGGACAATACATCATCGGCGTTGCAGGTCAAGACCCCCGGCGATACGGGCACCCCCCGGTCGGTGGTTATGTCCAGGTCCGCTATCTTCTTCAGGATCAACCTGGCGCCCAGTTTTTCCTCAATCAGGAGGCTGTTCCTTGCCAGAAGTTTGACGACTCCGGCGCCAATGGTCCCGAAACCGAGCAGCCCTATATTGATATCTTTCATAATACCTCACAAAAAAAAATGTGACGAGTAACATGTGACAAGTGATAAATTTCACCCGGCATCCGTTACTTGTCACTAGTCACCAGCTTCTTGTCAACCTTCATCCCTTTTCTGAAATATCAACATCCATCTCGTCAAGCATGCCGTTTATGAAGGCAGGAGACTCCTCACTGCCGAACTTCTTGGCGACCTCTATAGCCTCGTTAATCGTCACATTCC
The DNA here is from genome assembly GCA_041495805.1 of Geobacteraceae bacterium. Taxonomy (GTDB): domain Bacteria; phylum Desulfobacterota; class Desulfuromonadia; order Geobacterales; family Geobacteraceae; genus JBGQDJ01. Next base: position 4,345 of record JBGQDJ010000020.1, on the reverse strand, counting down.
TCGGTATGTCATCGCGGAACATCAGTTCAAAGAGAGCCAGCCTGAGTATATTCAGGTCCACCTTGGCCATGCGGGAAATAGCCCAGTTCTTCGACTGCCCACGGATTTTTTTGTCTATTTCATCCCGGTTTGCCATGACACCGGCGACCAGCTCCTCGGCAAAAAGACGCACCCCTTCCGATGCCCTGGAATTCTCCCTGGAAAGATGCAGACCCTCCTCGATATCGATCGGGTTCAGCTCCAGTGCGTAAAGAAGCTGCAGCGCCAGTTCCCGCGCTTCCCTGCGGACCCCCACTATGCAAGCCCCTTGAAAAGATTGGCGGTCTCTATGGCGGTCATGGCTGCGTCAAACCCCTTGTTCCCTGCTTTGGTGCCGGCCCGTTCAACGGCCTGCTCGATGGTGTCGGTGGTAAGCACGCCGAATGCCACGGGAACGCCCGTTGCCAGGGAAACATGGGCAATTCCCTTGGATACTTCCGACGCCACATAGTCGAAATGAGGGGTGGAGCCGCGTATTACCGCGCCCAGACAGATTATGGCGTCATACTTGCCCGTCCCGGCCATCTTCTGCGCAGCCAGCGGAATTTCAAAGGCGCCGGGCACCCGCGCCACAACTATCCCCTTGTCCGCTGCGCCGTGGCGGGTAAGCGCATCAAGCGCCCCTTCCAGCAGTCGTTCGGAAATGAAGCTGTTAAAACGACCGACGATTATGCCGAATCTGAGTCCCCCCGCATCCAGCTTTCCTTCGATAAATTTAGGCATTTAACCCTCCGTGTGCGTTCAATATGCTTCATGCTGGAAATAATGTTTAATATTAAGACTTTTAGTTTTTCACTGTACGCTGTACCCTGTTCACTGTCCCCTGTCTAAATGTTCTCCAGCAGGTGCCCCATCTTCTCCCTCTTCGTCTTCAGGTACTCGATGTTGGTGGTGGAAGGGGTTATTTCAAGGGGGACCCGCTCGACAATATCGATTCCATACCCCTCCAGGCCTATGATCTTTTTCGGATTGTTCGTTATCAGGCGAATGTGCTTCACACGCAGGTTGACCAGAATCTGCGCGCCGATCCCGTAGTCACGCAGGTCCGCCTTGAAACCGAGCTCCAGATTGGCCTCTACCGTGTCCTTCCCTTCGTCCTGCAGGCCGTATGCCTTGAGTTTATTGATGAGTCCGATCCCCCGTCCTTCCTGTCGCATGTAAAGGACTACACCTGTCCCTTCCTTGTTGATAAGTTCCATGGACTCATGCAACTGGTCGGCACAGTCACAGCGGCGGCTGCCGAAAACGTCACCGGTCAGGCATTCGGAATGTACCCTCACCAGCACCGGCTCGTCCCCGGTAATTTCCCCCTTGACCAGGGCCAGGTGCTCCAGGTTGTCCACGTCGTTCTCAAAGGCAATCGCCCGGAAATCGCCGCCGTAACTGGTGGGAAGGAGAACATCGGCAGCCCTGCGCACCAGGGATTCATGCTTCAGGCGGTAGGCGACCAGGTCGGCGATAGTGCAGATCTTTATTCCATGTTCCTTGGCGAACTTCTTCAGTTGCGGCATACGGGCCATGGTGCCGTCTTCGTTCATGATCTCGCAGATTACCCCGGCCGGTTTCAGTCCTGCCATGCGCGCCATGTCCACGGAGCCTTCGGTCTGTCCTGCCCGCACCAGCACACCCCCCTTTTTCGCACGAAGCGGGAATATGTGCCCTGGCCGGGCCAGGTCCTCGGGCCGCGAATTGTCCGCCACCGCGGTAACAATGGTATGGGCGCGGTCCGCCGCGGATATACCGGTTGTCACCCCTTTTTTGGCCTCGATGGAAACCGTGAAGGCTGTACCAAATGAGGAAGTATTGCTGGAAACCATCAACGGCAGGTTGAGCTGATCGCATTTTTCAGCTGTCATGGTGAGACAGATCAGGCCGCGCCCGAAACGCGCCATGAAATTAATCGCCTCTGGGGTCACCATCTCCGCCGCCATCGTTAGATCACCTTCATTTTCGCGATCCTCGTCATCCACCAGGATCACCATTCTCCCCCGTCTGATCTCGTCTAAGGCCTCTTCTATTTTCGCAACCGACATTTCAATAAACCTCTCTTTTTATAGTTGCTGGTAACTGGTTGCTCGTAGCTGGTAATTAGTCACTAGCTAGCAGCTACCAGTTACCAGCCACCGGTTTTTATATCTCACAGAAACCCGTTTTTCGCAAGGAGTTCCAGGCTCAGGCCTGCGCCAGCCTCCTTGTCGTCCCGGCTTTTCATTAACCGTTCTATGTATTTGCACAGCATATCGGTTTCAATATTCACCTCATCCCCCACCCTCTTGCCCGCCAGAGTCGTCCGGGCAAAGGTGAGGGGAATGATATTCACCGAAATGGTATCGAGGGCTACGGCATTGACCGTAAGGCTGATGCCGTCGATTGCCACGGAACCCTTTTCAGCCACATATTTTATGAATTCACGGGGGATGCGGAAGGTATACACCATGTTCCCCGACACTTCGCGGCGTTCGGTAATGGCTGCGACACAGTCCACATGTCCTGCGACCAGATGTCCGTCCAGGCGGTCCGAGAGACGCAGAGCGCGTTCCAGATTCACCGGTGAGCCACTTTTCAGATTCCGGAACGAGGTTCGAGCTATGGTCTCCGGCGATGCGTCGAAGGTAAACGCCCCGCTCCCTTTCTCCACCACAGTCAGGCAGGCTCCGTTGACGGCTATGGAGTCACCGATCTTCACTTCGTCAGCAGGAAAGCCGGCGGCAACGATGATCTTTGCCGAGGAGCCTTTGAGCTCGATCTTCAGCACCCTCCCCACCTCTTCGATCAAACCTGTGAACATGACAACTCCGGATACCCCTGGATCAATATATCTTCTCCGAAGCGGGCAATGGTAACTTTCTTCAGCCGGATAGCATCCTCCATCCGCTCAACCCCGCTGCCGGCGAACAGTCCCGGTCCCTCGCCTCCCAGCAGCTTGGGGGCGTAAAAAATCAGGGCCTTGTCGATCAAGCCAAGTCGCAACGCCTCACCGGCAAGGGTGCTTCCTCCTTCCAGCAGCAGAGACTGCACGTTCATCGCGCCAAGCCTGGCCATCAGGTCATGAAGATCGACCCGGCCATCCTTTTCTCTGCAGAGCAGAACATCGGCGCCAAGGTCCCTGATGCCGACAATTTTTGATTTGTCACCGGTAACGGAAGCCACAAGCGTTTTTGCCCTGGATTGCAGATGAAACAACCTGGCATTCAAGGGAACCCTGAGTTTGGAGTCAACCACCACCCGAAGCGGGTCTTTCCCTCCCGGGATACGGCATGTAAGCTCCGGGTCATCGGCGATAACGGTCCCGACGCCGACCATGATCGCGTCAACCTGAGACCTCAGTTTATGGACAAACCGACGCGATCTCTCATTGGTAATCCATCTTGCGTCACCGATAGAGGTGGCGCTTTTGCCGTCCATGGTCAGGGCGCTCTTCAAAACAACAAACGGCAACCCGGTCGTCACATGCTTTATGAACGGTTCATTCACTTCACGGCAGGCATCCTCGAGAATGCCGGCAACTGCGCTGATACCTGCGGCGCGCAGCCTATCCATTCCTCTTCCCCTAACCCGCGGATTGGGGTCAACCATACCCGCAAACACCCGGCCGACCCCCGCCTCGATAAGGGCCGCCGCGCATGGCGGGGTCTTGCCGAAATGGGCGCATGGTTCAAGGGTGACATAAACGTCGGCATCCCTGGCCGCAGCTCCGGCCCCGGCCAGCGCATGGACCTCAGCATGGGGGGTCCCGGCCCGCTTGTGCCACCCCTCACCTACAATGGCCCCGTCCCGGACGATCACACATCCCACCGCCGGATTCGGTCCCGTCTTTCCGATCCCCTTGCGCGCCAGGATAAGCGCCCGCCGCATGTATTTATCGTGAAGATCTTTCATATTGCTGGTTACTGGTTACTGGTTGCTGGTTACTGGTTGCTGGTTGCTGGTTGCTGGTTACCAGCCGCTAGCTACTAGCTGCCAGCTACTATTTATTCAACAGGTCCTGTAACTCGGCCATGAATTCATTTATATCCTTGAAGGAACGATATACAGAGGCAAAGCGGACATAGGCGACTTCATCGATTTCATGCAGCTCGTTCATCACCCACTCACCGATTGTCTTGGTCGGCACTTCCCTTTCGCTTCCCTCCTGCAGTCGCGCCTCCAGCCTGTCCGTAAGCCTTTCGATGGTCTCTACGGAAACAGGCCTTTTTTCACATGCCTTCTGGATACCGGCGATGATTTTGGAACGGTCGAACGGTTCGCGACGGCCATCCTTTTTCAGCACGAGCGGGAGCATCTCTTCCACCCGTTCATGGGTGGT
>JBGQDJ010000019.1:0-14356 GCA_041495805.1 Geobacteraceae bacterium | reverse complement strand
TTTCAAGGCATCCTGGATGTAACCGGCCTGCCTGTGGCTGCGCACTATTACCGCGATATCCTCGGGGAGAAGGGGACGATCGCCGATACAGGCCTTCCCCTCAACTCCATCCTGGAGGAGCCGGGCAATTTCCGAGGCAACGGCTGCAGGGACGGCATCGTTCGCATGACCTACATTGATCGCCCCGCCCTTTTCGTCAGGCGGCATGTACCAGAGCTGCAGGGGGGCACCGTCCCCTTCACTTAGGATGAGTTCAGCTCCCCCCTCAACCTTTCCCGACTTGACCGGATGGTAGGTGATATCATCGAACACGAACGGCCTTGCCTCGTTGGCGAATACCGTGTTGAATGCAGTAAGAAGGCTGGGAGTTGAACGCCAGTTCCCCGTCAGGGTGAAGCGCCTCTCCTCTTCCACGTCTGCAGCTGCTTCCAGATAGGCAAAGATGTCCGCCCCCCTGAAGCTGTAGATTGCCTGCTTTGGATCGGCAATGAGAAATAAAGGAAAGTCGGGATCGCTATAGATCTTTCGAAAGACGTCGTACTGGACCGGATCGGTATCCTGGAATTCGTCGATGAGGGCAGCCCGGTACTTTCCCCTGAGGCTCGCGGCGAAGACGTCGCCATCCTTCCCGCACAGCGCAGTATAGAGGTCATTGAGGAGGTCGTCGAAGAAACGGATGTTGGCCTCCCGTTTCCGGGCCGGGAGTCGGTCAAGGCCGAATACAACGAGTTCCCAGCGCAGGGCGAGGAAACGGTTCTCCACGCATTTATGCAGTTCCTCGCACAGGTCGAAGAACGGGTGAACCGGCGCACTCCCTTTCTGTTTCTTTCCTTTGGCGATTCCGGAGACACTGAATTTGCTGAAATCGGTAAAAAGATCAAAGGGATTGCCGGCGATGACGAAAGAGTCCATCGATTCAAAAAGCGCGGGGAGGAGGTCGAGCCGGTAGGAGTCTACGGCCCTGCCGAGGACCTTGTCGTTACGGATGATCTCCGTGATCTCCTCTTTATTTCCCAGCCACTCCTTCTGCACTCTTTCATAGGCATCACGGCATCCCTCTTCGATGGCCGTTATCTCGACGCCGGTGAATTGAGGAATCACCTTCAGCTTCGGATTTGAGAGCATCCCCTTGAAAAAATCCATGAAATAAGCGGGGGAAAAGCCGTTACGCAGGGCATAACCGAGCAGCGGTGCCGGCTCGGCGAAAAATCGCGTCCTCCAGAAGTCATCAACGATCTCCTGCAGCAATACGGTCTGATCGGTGACGAGTTCGGTGTCATAGAGGGAGCCGCTCTCGAAGGCATTATCCTGGAGGGCACGCAGGCAAAAGCCATGGATGGTGAAAATCGAGGCTGTGTCGAATGACTTGAGCGCACGGTCGAGCATGTCATGGGTCTTAGCCGGGACGAGACCTTTGCCGTTAACGTTCGTAGCGAGACCGGCAAGAAAGGTATCTTTTGTTTTGCCGCCGGCAAAGACCTCAAGCGCCTCCCGGATCCGACTGCGGATTCTCCCGCGCAGTTCCTCGGTCGCCGCCTCGGTGTAGGTCACCACCAGAATCTGTTCCGGGGTGAGCTCTTTCTCGATGAGAAGACGCAGGTAGAGGCAAGCTATGGCATAGGTCTTTCCCGTGCCGGCGCTGGCCTCGATCATGTTCTTACCGGATAGTTCGACGTGCAGGTGGTCAAGTTCTTTCATATCATTTCCTGGTTATGGAGCAGAGATTTGCGCAGAGCGGTTCGAGAAGCGTACGGGCGACCCGCTCAAAATCGGCGTCGAACGGGTCAACCTGGCCGAAGCAGAGCCGGAAATAAGGGTCCTCCCCTTCGCCTGGCAAGTTGTAGCTCTCCACCCATCTTTTCCTGGCCCGTTCCAGATCCCATTCCTGTTTATGGGAATAGGCCATTGCCGATGCCGGGAAGAACCGGAGCGGCTTCATAAGCCCCTCCCAGTAAAGCGCAAGGATGGTCTGCAGAATATCGGCCGCGTTGTCTATGTGCCCAAAAGTCTTGGAGCTGTCAGCCATGAACAGCAGGCTTTCCCGGGGATAACCCTCTATCCTGGCCGCATTGAGAACAAGGTGCTCGATCCAGCACCGTATCTGATCCTTTGCCTTTATTTTCGCGCAACGGTAACGGATCATCCGGTCTGGCCAGATGCGCGCCAATCGTCCGGTTAACCTGAACCCTCCCAGTTCCAGGGCGATATCTACGGGCGCCAGGGGCTTACTTTCGCCGATTTCCTCCCGCAAGTCGTCGGCAAAGGCGCTGACTTCCCTGGCGACTGCCGCAAACAACGCCTCACCATGCCGGGCCGGAGGCAGGATTCCGCGGCAGCGGGCAACTGGGAGCAAAGCCTGCACGTCCCCGCCATTAATACATATCTCCAGGATTTCCTGCTTCAAGCCATAGGAGTCGAGACCCTCGACACTGAATGGTTCCCTCTCCTCCAAGGGGGTGGCAATATCCTCAAGGCGAATCCCCAGCCTGTTTTCCAGGAGAAACCTGGCGGGATTGTCAAAGAAACGGAGAAGCTTCGGCAGGGGTACATCCTTCCATTCTGCCGATGGGGGAGCAATTTCCGTAGCGAGAAATTCCGCGGGTTCCCAGAGATTCTTGCGGCTGTCGAGAAGGGCGGCGCAATTCTCCCGGGAGTAGCTGAAGAGCGCTGAGTCTCCCTCGAAGTACTCCCTGCTGAAAGCCTGGAGGCGGTGTTTTGTCACGAGAAGGTCAGCAGCTTTAATACGTTCCCCAGCTGTGAACCCCTTGTCAATGGCATCGAGGAACTCGCTTACAAGTACTGACGGGGGAATCTCGCTGTTGTCCCTTATGCTCTGCCCGACGTAGCTCAGGTAAAGTGAATCCCGTGCCGATAGAATGGACTCCAGGAAGAGGTAGCGGTCTTCGTCGCGAAGGGAGCGGTCTCCGCGTCGGGGGTTCCTGGCGATCAGGTCGAAGCCCGGTGGTCGGCTCTGCCTGGGGAAGGCGCCATCGTTCATGCCGATCAGGGCCACAACCCGGAAAGGAATACTCCGCATGGGGAGCATGGCGCAGAATGTTACCCCACCGGTCATGAAACCGAGTCCCTTCTCTTCTTTGGCAAGACGAGTGGTGAGCCACGAACGGAGAACAACCTGTTCTACCTTTTCTGTGAAGCCGGCCTGACCCGCCACTTCTCCGATTTCATCAATCACGCCTGCAACGGACGCGAGTTCGCGGGCCGAGTCATCGTCCGCCGCGATGAAATTCACCAGCATCGTTCTCAACTCATCCCGCCACTCGCCGAGATCCCGTGGCCTGGTCAGGTTCCTGGCGAGCTCCGCGATCCTGCCTATGAACTCCACGAGCTTGCCGAGGGTTCGGGGGCTCGACCCTTCCATCTCATCGTAGGGAAGCATGCCATTGAACAGGTTTCCCCCATCATCGGGCATGGCATAGCCGAGGAGAAGCCTGTCAATACCCGCCTGCCAGGAATTGTCACGGTAGCCGGGGAGCCCGAGACGTTCCCTGTCCCGTTCGTCCATCCCCCAGCGAACACGCGTATCCACCAGCCAGCCGCGGATGGTTTCGAGCTCATCATCGTCCAGGTCAAAACGTCTGCTGACCGGGGTCGTCTCAAGTATGTCGAACAGTTGAGGGACGGTGAGACGGCTGCCGGGCAGATTTATGAGTTTCAAGAGGACGGAGGCGATCGCACCCTCGCTCGTGAGAGTCCGGTCGGCAATGGAAAACGGGATTTTACGGGCAGGGTCCTGGCACCCCTCGAACACCGTGGAGATGTAAGGGGCGTAGGTCTCAATATCGGGGGTCATCACCACGATGTCACGTGGAGTTAATCCTTCCAGTCGCTCCAGGAGGGCAAGAAGGTTGTCATAAAGGACCTCGACTTCCCGCATGGCGCTGTGACAGGAGTGGACCTGCACCGACTTGTCATCCACCACAAAGGACCGCTTTTCCCTTCCCTCCCCGGCACCGAGCAGGTTGAGGATGTCGGACTGGATCCCCTTGAGGAGCGAAGACCCAGCCGGTTCTATGTAAAGGTCTTTCTGGGCAACGGCAACCTCGCCGATCTCGACGACCGTGTCGGAAAAGTCCCGGCCGAGCTTTCCCAGGGAGGCGAGGAGCGGATTCCCCTCCATTAGTAGGGTTCGCTCCTCCTGGGTCCGGCGGGCCTTCTCCCGGTCCGAGACGATGTCTGCCCAATACTCGCGGGTGGGGCTCAAGAGGAACAGGTTGACCTCAATGATCTGTGCTGTCGCCGCCAGGATTTCCATGTGGTACTTGGGCAGATAAGAGATGCCGAACACCGAGATCCTCTCCGGAATTCCCCTGCCACCCGGCACCCCGGTCTCAATCTGGCGGCAGAAATCCTCCTTGAGCCGCCCGCGGTGCTGCCCTTTGCCGGATGCGGCAAGCTCGCGCCAGAGGATTTCCTGCCATTCCCCTCCCTTTCCGTCTTCCCACTCCAGGAGCATTTCGGGGCGAAATAGTGTGTACTGGTCAAAGGAATCGGCGATCTTGCCGGCAAGCTGGAACCGCTTGAGGCCGTCACTGTCCCCCTCAAGGTAGTGCCTCAGGGCGACAAACTCTTCCCGATGCAGATACTCCGGCAGTAGCCCCATTATTTTCCAGCCCAGGACCTTCGGAGAGAAAAAAGAGGAGTCGGGAATGTTCGGGAGTGTCTTGCAGAAGAGTTGCCAGACCATCTTGTTCGGAAAGGGGTATTCGCCGTTGGCCCAGATGCCGAATCTCCTGGCAAGCTCCATGGCGAGCCAACGCTGCATACCCTTGCTCTGCACCACGATCGTTTCAGGGACAAAAGGGGATGCAAGGGGTTCTGCAACGACACCGGAAAGGGCCTCGACCAGGTTTTCCATCCTGTTGCTGGTGTAGATGTTAAGGGGCATAGGTGATTCCTTAATCAGGTTTTTACGGATGATATCTGAAGGTTATGACAGAATGCGTCGCAATCGATCGGCAGGATACGTACGTAGACACTTGAAATTCCCTGTGCACCAAGCCCCCCCTGATGAAGCGAAATTACAGTAAAGCAGCCAGCGCACATCTCCTTCTTTCATACTACCCGGAAAGCTTGTAGCATAGGGTCAACTATCTTTTGCGAGACATCTTCGCTGGACTGCATAGAAAACAGCCGGACAGAGAACAACTTACCCCGCATCGACATGTAACTGTCCTCGTATCCCAGGTTGGGTGCTGAGGCAAATACCTTTTCCCTGTTGTTGACGAATTCAAACATCAGGTGCTCAAACTTGGTGCAGTCCTGTCGCTTATTTCTGATCTCATACAAAACCCCCGCCATAACTCTTGGAGTTTTTTCTCTTTTACCCTCAAGCTGAATATCGAGCAACAGAAGTTTGAGAGGATCTTTGAATTCGGTAATCGTCTGCCCTTTATGCAGACGGGTATCAGCCTTTGGGACAAAAAAGACGGTGAATGACTTTCCCAGCCACGATTCCACGTAAGCGGGATCAAGCCCTGTCGATTTCCCGGAGGTTACACCATATCCAGATGGTCTTCCAATCTGGAATTCCTCATCTTCATGCTGAAGAAGCCCTTCAACTTCCTTGATGAGGTAGGAAATTTCGAAATATAGCTTCTGAACAAAATCCAGAGCATTTCTTGTTTGTGTCTCAAGAGTTGTAGTCGTCAAAGTGTTCCTCCTAGCAGGATTTTAATACCTGAGACATCCCCAACACATATAGCAGGCATTTGACTGAAAAATTTTCTTTCATAGAAGAGCCGAAGAGGCGGCTTATCAAGAGGCTGCTCCTTCTGAAGTGCGTACTGGAATCCGATGAAATCGCCACGATATTTTGCACTTTGTGCAGAGAAAAAAATTGTGGGTGGTGGCGGAAGATTTTCATGATATATTCGATTAAATGGGAGGAACCCACGTAGCTTCTTTTTGTCGAGGAGGTTGTAAAGGTCCTCCGCGAAAAGCGCGTCCGCTGGGCTATCTACGTTCTCCAGAATGTTCAACAAGAGACGCGCTACCGACTGCCAATTGGTCCAGCGCATCGCATTCCTGATTTCCACTGGCAAGTGTGCGAACAGGTGAGTTGGCTTGTTATAGTGGGAGGTGATTGCGACATATCGGAATTCTTTTCCCAAAGACGCCGCTTCGTTTAACCCGCCTTCGAATTCCCGTACTATTTGACAGCCTTTCTCCGCCGTCGCCTCACCAAAAGAAGAGAGGTGCTTTGCTTCAATAAGGACGTAGAAGCCTGCTACAAGAAGGACCAGATCCGGCTCCGTGCAGTCGTCATATCTTGGCCAGAAGCGAAATTCGGCATCTTTAAGAGAATTATCAGGTGCGAGGATATCTAGCTCATTAAGGAAACTTTTGAAATACAATTTTCTGTCTGCGTATTTGAAAAACGAAAATACATTAGATGTCAGAAGGTCTTCAGCATCTTCGAGCCTCGATGGAACTTTGCCTCGTAATTCAGCCTGAATCATCTGTTCTCAACTCGCCTCATAACTCTTCACGATATAGGTCTTTGCACGCTCAAAATCTTCTGGAGATTTGATGGTTATTTCCAAATCCCCAGTGCCGAAGTGGCCAATCTTGCGCACGTCGCGGAGGAAGCCCTTTTCCTTCGCAAGATCCACGGTATCGGGATTTACCTTTGCAAAAACTAACAGGTTCCGGGTCTGAGTGTGAATCTCAACGCAGGCGAAGTTCTTGATTCGTTTAAAGGCGAAGTAATTTTTCATCGGCGAAAGCTGTACGTCGTCACCGAGGGCCAGCATAAATGCCTTGAGAGATTCGTAGCGGTCTTTTAGTTCGGTGTCTGCCTGTTCGTAATATTCAGAAACCGTCTTGTACTTGGCAGACCCTTTCCCTGCCTTCTTGTCTTCTCCATTAGGAGTTACCTGACCTGTAGTTGCGTTTACCAAGTCAAAAAGGAGTAAATCCATGCCGAACAGTTGATAACGAATCAGCTCGATGTTTCGATTCATTTGCTGTACCGCGTGACTGTCATACTTGGTAAAGTCGCCGGCGATGCAGAGCAGGCGCGGACTTGACCATTCAATGGCATCGGCAGTCTCTTTGTCGAACCTCTCAAGGACCAGCAGCTTGAATTCAGCCTTGTGGTCCATGAGCCAGTCAAGGTAGAAAAGCCCTTGATTGATGACGTTTTCGTTCATCGCCCGCTTATACTCGATGATGACCGGGCAACCGTTTTCGTCGATGCCAAGGGTGTCGATTCGTCCACCATGGGTCTTACCGGTGGAGTACTCGGAAGCGAGGAAGCGGACACCGAGGAAGGTTTCGAGGTTTTTTTCGATGAGGGTCTGGAGGGATTTTTCTATCTCAGCTGAACGGCCTTCAAGTTCAGTTACGCTTTCCCCAGAGAGTCGGAAAATTTTTATGTCGCTCATTTCAAGTTCCTTATATCTGTCTGCCTGCTGTCATTCTGCCATCTTTCCCGCCTTCATCACGGCGACATCAAGCTGCGACCGGAACCCGACTAAATCACCTTCGCGGAGCTTGGTAAAGAGCATGTTATAATCCTTCGGCGTGACCATGTTAAACTGGTAGCGTGTCGCGATACCATCTCTTTTCAGCCACTCGTTCAATCTCTCAAAATGCTGACGTGCAAATTCGTGTTTCTTCACATTCTCAACCGCAGGCTCGGCAATCTCTTCGTCTCCCTTGATTTCCACGACGAAAATCTGGTCACCCTGCTTGATGAAAAGATCAGGGCTGAAGTCGCCCCGCTTAGGATGATCGCCCTTCTTCCAGGCATACTCTATGACGTAGAAACCAACATGAGTGTTTTTGATCCAGGAATCAAATTCCAATGCGTTGGTGCGTTTCGTCAGTTCACGAATGAATTTCCGTTCCGGCGTGGCGTCGGCTATGGCAAGGTTGGTCGGCGTCTTGAAATCGGCAGCATTTGCCACAGCGGCGCGTCCGGCAGAAAAATCACCGTCCTCATCAGCGACTTCCCGGAAGAATTCCTGTTGCTCATCTATCAACGTGGCCTCGCAATCAGGCGGGAAAAATACTGACTTGCTGCCGCGACGCAGTTCCGCTGCGCTGCAGCTCTCCGCCTGCCGCTCAGTGGTGTTCTTTAGTACCAATGCAGTCGGTGAAAGCTTGTAGACCACCCGTTTGGCGCTCTTTCTCCGTAGCGGTCCGAGCGCTTGCAGGAACTTTTGGCGGTTATCGTCTGTGATGCGATCTCCCTTGATACCAGCTCGCTTCAGAGACTCCCGCACAATGGCCTCGCACTTTTCAAGAGGGAACTTCTTCGCGTAGTTCGTCCGGTCCTTTGGGTCCTTCTCCGCCGCACTTTCGGTGTCGATAGCTTCGAGGGCGCGGAACATCCTCTCTGCGACTTCCTCAATACTGAAGGTCTTGTACTGCACCTGGCTAGTAAACTTCACATGTTCGCCACTTACCGCCCGCTCGAATTCCACCGTGACATTCTGCGCCTCCACCTGCGACGGGATGTCCACATAGCCTTGTTCCAGAAAGCGATATTCTCCCTTTTTGTGATGTTCGCTGGCCTCGGGACTGCGTGTATAATCTAGATGATGCAATGTGAAGTGATAAGGGGATTCTTTCAATACAGACGAAGTCAAACGGCGCTCCACCTCCAGGATTTCGTTGACAAGGTGCTTGATTCTCTCAGACCAGGCATCGTGGTTGAATACCGTAACAATGGGGTCCTCACCCTGCCACCCTTCAGGTCGCCGCAAACCACGGCCAAGTACTTGGGCGATGAGCAGCTTACTGTTGAAAGCCCGCTCTTCATGCGGCACAATCTGGAATACGTTCTTTACATCCCAGCCTTCACTAAGCATTGAGACGGAGACGATCCATTCCACCTTACTTGCCGGGCTGTCTACCATGCGGAGCCTGGCCACGTTGGGCTGGTGGCTTTTGTTCGACGAAACCGGCAATACTTTTTCCTTAGCCTGTTCGGCGGTGATGACTTCCCGTTCCTTGAGCCAGTCCTGCAACTCCTCAGCAACCGCTGTGCAGCCTTGGATGTCCTTGGTGACGATGATCGTCAGCGGACGGATACCCCGCTTTTTCAGATCATGCTTCCATTTTTGATGACGGTTATAGATGAGCTGCCACTTCTCTTCAGGCTGGTTAGCCTCCGGCATCTCGGCAACGTATTCCACCTTTTTCACCCATCGGTCTTCGATTGCTTCACGTAGGGAATAACGGTGAACTACATCAGAAAAGTACTCGTCCTCAACGTAGCACGTACCTGAAACGCCGATGACCATCCGGAAGCCGAACGCCGGATCGAGCAGAAACTCTTTCCACTTTCCGGCTTCGCTCTTAGGCGCATTCGCTACGTGATGTGCTTCGTCGTTAAGAACCGCAACACGCGCACCTTTGCCCTTTAAGCTCTCACGTATGGACGATTTCACGTTCTCCAGAATAGCATGGTAGTTCTCAACGCAGATGGTGCCCTCCACGATGGATTCGTCCGCCTGGATCACGTGCGGCACACGGACCTTCGCTTCTGCAGGGAGGGCTTCGCGCTTATCGGCATCACTGGCGAGTTCCTTAAACTTACCCAGCAACCCAGCCTCGATGGTGTTCGATGGGCAGAGCACCAACACTCGATCAACTACGCCTTCCGCGAGGAGAATCGCCGCAATCCCATAAAGCAGGTAGCTCTTGCCGGTTCCCGTGGCCTGATCAATGGAGCAGGTAAGCTGATCGGGCAGTTGCAGATGCCGCTCCATGCCGTGCCAAGAGCCGTAACGCCGCTGGATTTCCTCATTGTCCTCGAAGTTCTCACGGGCCAACTCGCGTAAATTGGCGTATTTACCGCCGAGCAGATAACGCAGAGTCGTGCGGATGGCGTCCTTCTGGTATTCACGAGAACCGCACAATTCATCAAGAAACGCTTCATACCGTGATTCATCCCAGACCTTTGGGTCGATATTTTCAGTCACCCGCATGACAAGATCTTCGTTGCGAAATGTTCGGCGGTCGCTGTGGTTTCTTGCAGCCATGATTATTTGCGCCCTTTCTTGGCAGGCTTGGGTTTCGAGATTGCAACCTTTGCGGCACCCTTCTTGGCAGTGAACCGCGCACTAGGAATCAGCTCACGCGCCTCGTTGCCGTAGATATCAACAAATACCGCCATCACCTGCTGCCCTACACTCTTAATCGGGAATCGGATTTCCCAACCCGCCTTTTCAATCGCATCGGCGTAAAAAACAGCATCCAGCACAAACAGATCACTTTCGCTGTCAAAGTCGTAGTCGAGCATCACCATCGAGAGTGTCTCGCGGTTGCCCTTCTTACGCAACGGTTCTCGTACCTGAGCCTCGCTTTTGAAGGTCTTTACGCGGATGAATGCCTCACTCGACGGTTTGGCTTTCATTCCGGTCTCGTAGTCGAGTTCAGGACGACGAATAAAGTCAAAACCGACCGCCTCAACGGTGTCATTAACAGCCACCTCGTCCGCCGGTTGCTGCAAAGCCATGAACTCCCGCTGGTGCAATTCGTGTATGATCGAATAAGGGATTCGCAGCGCGTAGTAGCGGACATTTCCAATATCAACGTAATCCTGCTGGAAGTCGAACACCAGTGCTGGGGCAATGATAAAAACCTTGCGTCCAACCCGTGCTCCAAGTGCCTCGTGCATTTCTTCGATGCTTTCCTCGCTGACGCGTACACCCGGCTGCTTCTGGTGGTTGAAGATCAGCACGCTCGCACCTTTGAGCCACCCATCGAAGTGGATGCCGCCAATGCTATGTGACTCATCACGGCATTGAAAAAGCTGGAGCGCGAAGAACCGCCACGCATCCCACGATAATTCCTTGAGTTGGCTGAAGTCGTAGAGACCGGCATTGTAGAGGGTGAACGGCTTCGCGGTCAACGGTGCACCCTTGTTGCCTATGTCCTTCCTAAGATTCAGCAACCTTTTTTGAATCGTATAAATGGCAAGCTTACCGCAATCAATTCCGACCCAGCGTCGACCAAGTTTCTCAGCAACAGCACACGTCGTTCCCGACCCGGCAAAGGCGTCGAGGACTATGTCTCCATCTTTAGTCGAGGCACAAATTATGCGAGTGAGCAATCCTTCTGGCTTCTGCGTCGGATAGCCCGCTCTCTCAAGTTTCGATATCGACCAGGAAACGTCTTCATCAATTGCCTCTTTGCTATGCTCATAGACACCCTGCGTGTAAGGTTGATAGGCCCAGACGTCCATAAGGTAGTTCCCGATCTCAGCCGTGAGTGGGCGCAGAATTCGTGGCTGACCACCTTCTTTATCTGGAAGGTAAATCATGCCCTTCAAGTCCAGATGATCAAGCTTGTCGAGTAGCGGTAAGTCGCTAATGTCATCGTCCAGCAATTCGTACACAAATTCGGGGATTGCCCAATGTCTTGCACGGGCTGTAGGGTCATAGTCGCGCCATGCCTTTCCAGAGTCACCTCGACGTATACCTTCAGCCGTCAAGTCTGCTTTCGAGACAAGTTTGCCGTCAGGGCCTAGATCGAAGTTCTGACGGATGTATTCTTTGAACGGTGGGCGCCGATGCTTTATAAAACAGACTGTTGGTGTCCGTGAGTAAAGCAATATGGTCCGATGCACTCTGCCATAAGTCGCGGCCTTGCTGTGAGAATTGGTATTGCGCCAAACAATCTCGTTCCTAAAATTGTGCTCTCCAAACACCTCGTCGGCTACGACTTTGACGTAGTGACTTTTTTTCTGATCGAGATGTATGTAAACGCTACCATCATCAGCCAATAATTCTCGAATGAGAACCAGCCGGCGTCTCAAAAACTCAACAAAAGAGGCGCCCGCAATTTTGTCTTGATATGCCCTCTCTTCCTGCTTCCCGCTGAAATCCCTCTTTGTCGCAAATGGCGGATCAATGTAGACTAGGCGCACTCCGTCGGTTCCGTCAGCATTGCGGAGTTGGCCAGCTTTTTTCCGCTCCAGCAGGCTTTTCATAACCTGCAAGTTGTCGCCGAAGATCAAGCTGTTGTGCCAACCGTTGCCGTTGCGGCCGAAGGTGCGGACCTTCTGCAAAGGCACGGCAAGGGTATCGACAAGGATGTCTTCCTCGCGTTCCTTCCCGTGATAAACCAGCTCATATTCGCGCTTCTCCGGCGGGAAAAGAATGCGTGCCCATTCCGGTGAAAGCTCATCATTTTGTTGCAGCAGACGGATGATTTCCTGCCGTTGTTCGTCGTTCATAAAATCCTTTCAAACACCGATTCAGGGCCTGTTTCTCGTGATTAGTTGCTGGCAGGTCATAGTCGTTATGCCAGGCATAGCAATTCAAGTTCGTCCATAAGTCCGGAGTCTGCGAAGCTGAAGGTTGCCTCCTCGCCTTCTCTTGGCCCTCAATACCCCTCCCTTCACGGCTTGATATACGCATTCAGCCCGATTGTTACAGGTTTGCCGTCAACCATGGCGGTGGTAACGGTATTACCTCGCGTGCTGGCGACCACAAGGGTTTTGCCGGATGCAGAGGGTGTCGGCTTTTCAAGGTCTATTTCTATACAGAGTTTATTGCCTTTAATTTCAACTGTCATTGCCATGGGTTGTTCTCCTTGATTTTATGAAAAATTTGCACCTTGAATACGTTTGGTGTCAACCTATAGTAATGGATTTCCTGGAAACAGATCCTATACCCCCTTCACCTGAACCCTGCTCCGTCCTCCTCCGCACGGCTTTACTTCGATACGCGTCCCAATTCGTTCGGTAAGTCCTGCCACATGGGAGATGACCCCAACCATGCGGCCCGATGCCTGGAGGGCATCGAGTGTCGATAGGGCAACGTCCAGGGTATCCTGATCGAGGCTGCCGAACCCTTCGTCGATGAAGAGCGAGCCGATGCGGGTGGTGCCGGACGCCAGGGACGAAAGTCCGAGGGCCAGCGCCAGGGAGACGAGGAAGCTCTCGCCGCCGGAGATGTTGTTGACGCTACGGATGTCGTCCCCCATGTCCCGGTCGACCATCTGCAGTTCCATCTCCGACGACGGCACGCGCATGACCGCAAAACGGGGGGCCAGCGACTGAAGGTGCTCGTTTGCCAGCGAGAGGAGAACGTCAAGGGTGAGGCTCTGAGCGAAGCTCCTGAACTTCTTACCGTCGCCGGAGCCGATCAGCTCGTTCATTCCCTGCCAAAGGCGAGTCTTCTCTTCTTGGGAAACGATGGCGGGACGGAGCGATCCGGCCGTTTCCCTTGCAGTTGCGTCTGTATCAAGCTTGATCCTTTCCACAATCAGCGTCTGATCCAATGCTTCGATCCGGGTTGTCGCTTCAGCTTTTGCCGGGGGAATCGCCTCTTCGGTCATGACCGGCTGCTCACCCTCCTCATGCAGGGTGAGCCCGTTCCTCCGCTCTTCGAGTATGGTTGCTGCATCACGCAGAGCGCCATCAAGAACAATCAATCTGCCACGGGTCGCGGTGAGCCACTCCTCGCCAAGCGCCAGGGCTTCGCGCAGCTTCTTTTCATCGAGCCCGGCATGAGCAATGGCCACGATCAGTTCATCGGCAGCTTTGGCTCGTGCTGCTTCAGCAGCAATTCGTGCAGCCGTGGCCGCATCACGCCGGCCGGCAACAGATGCACAGCGGGGCTCTGCTTCCCCGAGGGCACTGGCGGTTTCGGCAGCTTTTTTTCTGGCGGCTTCTGCGGCAGCTTCAAGCTCCAGCTCGACATCGGCCACCGGCCTGCCGGACCAGAAAACCTGGCGTTCGCTGGCCAAGGCGGCGACATCCTCTTCCCGCTTACGGAGTGCCGCCTCTTTCAACGTCAGATTGGCAGAGAGTACCTGCAGACGCCCGCCAACTGCCTCAATCCTTGTTTGGGTCTCCGACTCAGTTGCCACGGCCTTTGCTTTGCGTTCTTCCCAAGTCTGCCATACGCTAACCATTGAGGTGCATCTCTCGGTAAATGAAGCAGGATCGGCAGCCAGTTCCTCCCGCCACCCGGTCCAGCCGGCCAGGGGCGTTTCCAGTAAGGCAATAACCTCTTCCGCTCTTGACTCCTCATGCTTCAGTTCGCCGGTAAACATTTCAACAGTGGCCTGAATCGTACGGGCCTTCCCTTCGGCAGCCTGCAGCGCATCTCGGGCCGCATCCCGATCCTTCTGCGCCTTGTCCAGGACTTCCCGCGCCGGCCCGAGCGCCTGTAAAAGTTCGCTCCCTTTCTTTTCCTCGGCCTTCAGGGTATCGAGCACTCCCGCCACTTCCCGTGACAGACATAGCGCCGCTTCTTCCGCTTCGGTGTCGGACGCTGCATCCGGAAGTGGTTCACCGGCAAGAACTACACGCGCCTCTTCCCATTCGAGACCGATCTTCCGGAGTAATTCACGGCAGGCGACGGATCGTAGG
>JBGQDJ010000018.1:0-14521 GCA_041495805.1 Geobacteraceae bacterium | reverse complement strand
TCAACAAATCACCTACGTCCCCCTAGCCGCACCGTCCCCCTAGCCGCACATTGACGAGAATCTTTCCCTGGAGATTAGCATTTTGCTACCATTCCGTTCTTATCGGGTATTTAGAAATATGTCTATCGGGAGTGAGAATGACCAAGCCACTGGCAATTGCCTGGCAGATTATGATTCGGTCAAAGGGATCTTTATGGTAATCAGGCAGGCGGGATAACTGCAGCACCGCAGATTCATCCAGTGGCAAACTCTCTATATTATGCTGATTACGCCAGTTGCTGATGAAATCGTGAGGAGGCTCAGGCAATGGCAACTTACCGAGCTTGTGCTTGACTACTATTTCCCACGCGGATGCTACGCTAAGATAAATTTCATTGTGAGGATCGGCAAACAATAGCCGTGCCTTCTCGGACAATTCGGAACTGTCGGCCACGATCCACAAAAAGGTGCAGGTGTCCAGCAGAAAGTTCACACATCTTCTCCGTTAAAGAGCACAACAATTTCCTCGGGCAATTCCTCAAAAAATGTATCAGGAACTTGGAATATCGCCCTGGCAAGACCAATCGGACGGCGAGATTTTGAGGGGGGTGCAATCGGCCGAATTTCGGCGACTGGTTGATTTCTCTTACACAAGAGGATTTTCTCCCCTTTTTGGACTTCATCCAGATAATGGGACAGATGAGTTTTTGCTTCATGAATATTGACTTTTATCATAACGACTAAAGAGTAGACTAAGTAGTAGGTCAAGTCAAGCGAAGAAACTTGAGGGGGCGAGATAGCGAAGCTGAATCCGGTACGCGGATCTTCAAGACAGTTTTTCTCTAACCCATCTTCCGCAGTTATGAAGTTGAGATGGGAAAAAGGGGACAGATTTATATTTAAGCTTTCCTTTCACGGAAAAGGGGACTGATTTATTTTCGTGAAAAGAACGTACCAAGGAACAGGCTACTTTTTGCGATGATCAGGAGTATTCGCCGGGGAGAAAGAAGAGGAGTCAGTAGCTGACGTCATAGCCGACATTATAGCGAGGCTATCAGTTCATCAACGGAAGCCTTTTTTGTTTTTCCGGACGACAGGTTTTCTTCGGCTTCGCCAATCCGGATAAGAAACGCCTGCCGCTGAACTGTCCGATAAACTTCTTTAAGCAGGTTGTATTCCTGTTTTGGGATTTTTACGAAATCCTTAACAGCTGTCTGCGCCATTTCATGCCTCCATTGACTTGCAGTTGCTGACGAAATCAGGTGTATTATCACACAAATAAAGCGATAAGTCAAAGGCGCGGGGTCAGGTATTGAAAAGCCAGTTTTGAAGGATAAATTAAGCCAGAAAGTGATTTTACAAGACTTGCCCCCCATACAATTCCCAAAAAGGTCTCTAAACTTCGAAGCAAGATGAATCGAGAAGGCGGGTACCGTTAATAATGCGCAGGATATAAACTGTCTTCCCGGCAACACGGAATATTGTCCGGTAGGCACCATATAGCAAATGGCGATAGGATGAGCCGAGTTGCTCATTTTCCGGGATCAGCGGGCAGCGTTCGGGAAGTCGTTCCAGGGTGTCGATCTGATCCTCAAGTCGCAAAATGAAGGCTGTGGCATTCTCCTGGCTGTCGTTAGCGATATAAGTCCAAATTTCTTCGACATCGCGCTCAGCTGCCGGGGTGATTTCGACATTATATTTTACGCGCATTCTTGAACTCTTTCAGGAACGTGCGGGCCGAGCGAGTATTGCCGTCCGACACTTGCGCCTCTGCTTCGGACAGCAATCGGGCGAGGTTCATCGCCTTTAGCTGCTTTTCGTAAACTTTAGCGTCGATGATGACGGAATCGGCCCTGCCGTTGACTGTCAGCACCATAGGACGTCCTGTCTGGTGCACGTGATCAAGAATTTCGCGTGTGTGCCGTTTAAGGTCAGTAACTGAACGTATGTCTTCTGCCAGACTAATTGACACGGGATACCTCACAATATATGATGTTTAATTCAGCATCATATTAAATGTGGAATTGATATCAGTCAACCAATATTTATGGAAGATTGTTTGATGTCGGCCCAAGTAAAAAGAGAGGCAAAATCTAAGCTCCAAGGATGTTCCAACCAAGGCTTACTACCCGCCCAAAAAGCGGCGGGTCAAAGCCATGAGCCGTGTGCGCCCGGCAGGGCGAGGTGACCCGATGAAAGCGAATTCCGCAATTCTTATAATAAAGGTTCTCTTCTCCACCGCCCTTATGCTGATGCCCGGTTTTGCCCTGGCTGCGGGATGCCCGGATACCGCCTGCGGAGGAGCCCTGTTCTGCAGCGGGTTCGAAGAAGGCAACAAGACGGTTTGGGATGACTACGATGGAAATCCCGATTCGACCAACCTGATCATGTCCGATCCGGGACCGTGCGGAAGTACGGATAACCACATCATGCGTCTGCGAGTGCCTGCGGGGAGGGGAGGAGCGGACCTTGTGAAGGTGCTCCCCGGTGGACATGACAAGTTGTATGCCCGATGGTATGTAAAATGGGAACCGGGTTACGATTTTTCCGCACCAAATCACGGCAGCGGGCTTTTTGCAGGTGACAGGAATTATCTCGGACAATCGGATTATCGTCCTCAAGGCAACGACTGGTTCGGATCGTATATAGCGATCGCCGGATCAACAACGTACAGAAACGGAAGAATGCAGCTCTATTCCTATTATCGCGGCATGTACCAGGATTGTGCCGATCCCAACGGATCTTGCTGGGGAGACACATTTCCATGCACTGCCGACGACGGATCAAATTATTGCACGAAGCCGCAGCATCGTGAAACGGTCATGCCGCCGCAGATGCAGAGCGGCCGCTGGTATTGCTTGGAAACTATGCTCGATTCCGGTTCCCCAGTGCCTGCCGATGCCCAGGCAAACGGTGTGCAGGATTTCTGGATCGATGGGGTCGAATACGGCCCGTGGTCCGGTTTCTGGCATCGCACCACGGCGGCTTTGCAACTGCACATCCTCTGGCTCAGTCTCTTCCATCACGCAAGTCACAGCGTGGAGGGAATCATGCTGGATAATGTGGTTATCTCTGCGCAACGCATAGGATGTCTGGGTAACATAACCCCTCCTGCCGCGCCAAGCGGGCTGAGCGTGAATTGAAGGAGAATTGAGAATAGGTGAAATAAATGAAGGCAAAACAAGCTGTATTATGTTTCTGTCTCGCTCTCTCAGGCGTTTTTGGTTTGGTGAACAGTTCTGAGGCAGCGACGTATTACGTAGACGCTTCAGCTGCTAACAACGCAGGCAACGGTTCATCAGGAAGCCCGAAGAAATACATAGGGAGCGGTCTGGCCCTCTTGTCTTCCAGTGGGGGAGACCTTTTGGTCGTTCGAAATGGGACCTACTCCACCACAAACGATCGAATGACAGGGATCCCTAATGGGACTTCCGGCGCCTATAATGTGGTTCGTGCTGAAAACGATGGGGGCGCCGTCATTACGGCAGCAGAGGGTTTTGATATTGCAAGTTCTTATGCTCAAATCGAAGGGTTTAAATTCAGCGGGGCTTATAACAAGACAGTGTCCGGGAATCATATAAAAATAAAACGATGTGCCTTTGTCAACGGGCCGTCCGGCGGGAATAATGTAAACCTCGATTTTGAGGGCAGCTACAACCTGCTTGAAGATTGTTGGATATATGGGGCAGGCGGCAGATACAAAGTTATCATGTGGCGTGCCGACCATCTCATCCTTCGCCGGGTGGTTATCCGGGATGACGGGGGCTGGACTTCCGACAACAGCGATCCCGAAGCCGGTGTGGTGGTGTATGAAACCTCCAACGTGGAGTTGCAAAATGTCATCGTAATTGACTCAAACCTCTCAACCTATGATAATAATAATGTCGGGGCTTTCTATGTGACCGGACACGCCGGGAACCCTGCGTCGAATAATGTGAACTTCACCGGTTGCATGGCCCTGAACAACAGGCGCTCTGGATGGCACAACGATACCGATGATGGAGGCGCCGGTTGCACGGTGACGGATACGGTTATATACGCAACTGAGTCAGAAGGTATGGGCACGAGCAATACCTCGATGAATATTGCCGGCACCAGAATCACAATGGGGAATATTGGGGACAGGTTCATTGGCAATTGGGGCGACAGGTCAATTGCAATCTTTAATTCCGTGTTCTGGTCGTCCGCAAAAGCTTCTTCGGGATCTGCCGCTGTTACGTATTCTGATGCATATGGTCAAAATGATTTTTCCGGTTCCGGGGTTATCCACGTTAATCCGCTCACAAACGGATTGCTGTATTTGCCTCGCATAGAGGCGGCATCAATACTGAAAAACGCAGGTAGCGGCGGGACGCAGGCGGGGGCACAGATATTATATAAGATGGGAACAGATGGAACGCTTTATGGTGAAAATGGATATAACTCGCTGACTGCGAACGCTCTCTGGCCGTGGCCCAATGAGGCCGGAATAAAATCTGATTTTGCTTCCGTATCAGGAGGGGCCAGAGGATTTGCAACCGGGACGTCACGTGACGGTTCCGAACAAACGCTTACCAGGTATATATGGGAATATCTGGGCAATACGATCTCCTGCGAGATATATGGGACGTGTGGTTCTGTCACCCCGCCCGCAGCGCCCGCGGGGCTTAACGTTTATTAAAGGGAGATTCTAAGATAAGAATGGAAAGCAACAGTGTGAAACTGATTTGTTTTGCCGTTATTTTTTTCGGGTTTTTAGGCGTGGCTGAGAGTTCTCCTGCCGCGATCTATTATGTCCGCATGGACGGAAACAATAATTGCTCCGGCCTGGTTGATCAAGGCGGCGCATCGGGAAACTGCGCCTGGCGGACGCTTCAGTTTGCGGCTGACGCTGTCCAGGCCGGGGACAGGGTCATGGTGGGAAATGGAACATATCAGGGATTCATGATCCAATCTCACGGGACGGCAGGTTTGCCGATACTCTTCAAAGCACAATCAAACGGAGCAAATATCACTACGCGCAATGCGACTACCAGTGACGGGATAAACATCGAATCCTGGGGAGATACCCCATCAGACTTCATTACTGTTGATGGTTTTAACGTGTACAATCAGCCACGGATGGGGATAAGGGCAATCGGTGGCAACGGTATTGTCATCAAGAACTGCACCTCGCACAACAATTCCAGCAACGGCATCTTTTCCGGTGATGCACCGAATATTCAGGTGCTGAACAACACCGCGTACGCCAACGGCTCTTCGTCATACGAACATAATATTTATATCTCCAACGCGCTGTCCGATGGTGCGATTGTCCGGGGAAATCTGGTCTATAACAGCAATGCCGGCAACGGGCTGCAACTGAACGGTGATTGGGAGATGGGCGGGGACGGATTTATCGATAATGCGCTCATCGAGAACAATATCGTTTATGGCAATTCCAAAAAGGGTCTCTCCCTGATTTCAATCCGCTTCGGCCGCATACAGAACAACATTATCTACAACAACGGCCCGGCGGCAGGGGGTATACATCTGGTGGATCAGGGAGGGCAGAATTTTTCCACCGGCAACGTGGTTGTCAACAATACTATAGACGAACCGAATCAGGCCAGCATCAGGATTAATGACGGCAGTGACAATAACTACATCTTCAATAATATTTCAGTTGGCACGAAAGGGATCGTATTTGAAGGTGGCGGTAATTTTCAGAGCAACAATTACTCATCCGACGATGGTTCGGGGCTGTTCGTAAACCGGGCCGGCCATGATTATCATCTGCTCCAGAACAGTCCAACAAAATCATTCGGCGCAGCAAGTTATCTCTCAAAAGCGGCGCCTTCTGTGGATCTGGAGGGGAATGCCCGCCCGCAGGGGGCCGGCTTTGATGCCGGTGCATATGAATTTGCGGAAGTACCCCTGCCGCCCGCCGCGCCGACGGGGCTGAGCGTGCGGTGAAAATGTGAGGCAGTAATCTCTGCCGATTGCGCAGCGAAAAAAGGAGCGTAGAAATGAACAAAACTTTTTTGCCCATGGTATTTGCTTTAGTTCTCGTGCTAACGGGCTGGGATGCATGCTATGCATATACCGCTCACCTGGCCTGGAATACTGTTGTTGATGCGAGGGGAATTGCCGGTTACAAGGTCCATTACCAGATGGACTCTGCTGTGCCCCCCTTTAACGGGACAGGAGCTACGGAAATTGATCTCCCCGGTCAGAGCCCTACCCCGAACACGGACATCAGCGGCCTGGACCCGGCACACTCCTATTCCTTTGCGGTGGCCGCGTACATATCCGTAAACAACGTCAAAATCGAGAGCCTCTATTCGAACATTGTCACAGTCCCTGTCCTGACGGTCTCCATCACGGCTCCGGCCGCCGGTTCCAAGGTAGGGGGAACTGTCCAGGTAACCGCCTCTGCTTCCGCCGGCACCTATGCAGTGGATTTTTTTGTGAACGGTATCCTGCAAATCCCCAGATTGGCACCTCCCTACACCCATGCGTGGGATACATCGACCCTGGACCCCGGGTCCTACTCCCTGTCGGCAAAGGCCTATTACAGCCCTGAGAGCGAAATCGCCGGCGAGTCGGCCACGGTCTCCGTAACTGTCGTAAAGGCCAAAAATCTCGAAACCGGCAAATACTATGAGACACTGCAGCAGGCGTATGACGATGCTTCGGACGGCGCCACGCTGATGCTGTGGAGCAGTGACAATATTGTTGAAAATATACTCTGTGGGCTTCCCAAAAATGTGAACATAAAGGGTGGGTATGACAAGGGATTCCCGCCGAACAACGGCGGATACACGGCTCTTTCCGGCTCTTTCACCATCGGCCAGGGAACTGTAGTTTTGGATAGGCTGGTTATCCTTTAGCTTCTTATCCGGAGATTCCGGATGCCAACTCATTTGGGCGTTCAGCGACGGAGAAGCTCTTCCCGCACTATCCCCAACGCCTCTTTGAGCGGGTTTCCCGCACCATCAAGCCAGTGGATGACTATGCCGTTTCGCTCCATGCGCCGGAACCAGGTCTCCTGGCGCTTGGCAAAGTCATGGATGGCGCTGCCCAGCTTCTGTAACATGTCGTTGCGGTTCAGCTCCCCCCTGAGGTGGCGGGCGATGAAGCGGTATTCCAGGCCATAGAATTCCAGGGTCTCCCACGGGACCCCCTCTTGGTGCAGTCGCTCCACCTCCTCTATCATTCCCAGTTCAATACGCTCCCTGAGACGGGCGGTTATACGTTGCCGCAGGGCTTCCCGCTCCCAGCGGATGCCTAATACCAGAGGCTTCAGCTCCGGTAAGGGCTCAGGCTCGTGGTCCCTCTCGTATTCGGCAATTTCGATGGCCCGAACCAGTCGGTCTCGCTCCAGAAGGTCTGTGGTGTTGTGGATGCGGGTTGTGGAATTTTTCAGCCGTTCCGCCAGGACGGGGAGGGGGAGATCAGCCAGCTTCCGGCGCAGGGCCGGGTTTGGCGGCGTTTCGACCAGACGGTATCCCTGCAGGACGGCCTGCAGGTACATGCCGGTCCCCCCCACCAGGACGGGGATACGGCCACGCTCCCGGACAGCCGCAAATACTTCGAAAAATAGGCGCTGAAACTCGAATACGCTGAATTCGTAACCCGGATCCACGATGTCGATGAGATGGTGGGGAATGTCGCCATATTCCGCGAGGTCCTTGCCTGTGCCGATGTCCATGCCACGATAGACCTGGCGGGAGTCGGCGGATATGACCTCCCCTCCGAGGGTCTTCGCGAGACAAACCCCCAGACTGGTTTTGCCCGAGGCGGTCGGTCCGAGGACGACCAACAGATCAAAAGTCATCTGTCCGGAATAGATCACTTCATTCGGTTCAGGAGATCGACCCCCCTGAGCAGGTCCAGCGCACGGGAAAGCTGATAATCCCCGGCATTCTCATCTTTTCCGGAAACTTTTGAGCGAAGGCTTTTCTTTCCTTTATTTGTCTCCCTGCCATCATCTGACAGAATGTGGCCGTCCAGGTCCGCCTCCCGGAAATCAAATTCGTCCGTCTTTGCCGGTTTTCCCATCTCCGCGGAAGCTACTATAATGTCCGGGGTGATCCCTTTTGCCTGGATGGAACGCCCCTTTGGCGTGAAATACCTGGCTGTGGTAAGCTTTAGTCCTGCTCCGTTCGGCATGGGGATTACCGACTGGACCGACCCTTTACCGAAGCTCTGGGTCCCGACAATAACTGCACGCTTGTAGTCCTGCAGGGCGCCGGCGACGATTTCCGAGGAGCTTGCGCTCCCACCGTTAATCATGACCACCAATGGGTAGTTCGGTTCCTTCTCTCCGACTGAGGAGTACAGCTCTTTGCTGGAGGAAGGATCGCGCCCCTTCATGGTGACGATCAGGCCGCCCTTCGCCCCCCCCCCGACAAATCGGCCGGCCACCTCGATTGCGGTATCGACAAGGCCTCCGGGATTGTTGCGCAGGTCGAGCACCAGGCCCCGGAGCATGCCCCCGTTTTCCCTGTGCAGTCCCTTCAGGGCATTTTCGAACTCTTCCCCGGTCTTTTCCTGGAACTGTGCAATCCTGATGTAGCCGTAACCCTTATCCAAGGTCCGGTACTTGATGCTCTTGATTCGGATAATATCTCTTTTAATATGGAAAACAAGAGGTTTGGCAACGCCTTCGCGCAGAATTGTAAGGGTGACCTCGGTCCCCTTGGGTCCTCGCATCCGTTTGGCTGCGTCGTTCAGGTTCATGTGGCGGGTAAAGGCCTTGTCAATCATCCCGATATGGTCGCCGGACTTGATTCCTGCGTGATAGGCCGGAGTGTCTTCAATGGGAGATATTACCGTCAGCATTCCGTCCTTCATGGTGATTTCAATGCCGAGGCCGCCGAATGATCCTGATATCTGGACCTGCATCTCCTCGAATGGTTCGGGAGGCAAATAGGCATTGTGGGGATCGAGTGCCGCCAGCATGCCGTTGATCGCACTCTCCATCAGCTTTTTGTTGTCGATGGGCTCTACATAATTTGCTTTGACAAGGTCCGTCACCTCCTTGAAAAAACCTATGTAATCCTGGAAATTCTTTACATCTGAGGAGGGGGTAAAACGTAAAACGGCGCCGATGGCGATCACCGTCAGAAAAGCCGCAATCATTATCAGGATTGACGGTTTGACTTTTACTGTCATGGCTGTTCTGTCTCCGTTATTAGTATAAAGGTTTCCAGTCAGGGAGGGTCCAGGAGCTTCCCGCTTAACGGGTTTTATTAACTTTAGTTTTCGTTTCCCAGTATGTCAACCTTATTTCAGAGCTTGCCCGGGAATTCAGGCTGGAAAGAGTCAACCGCAATTTCATTTTGTAAAATCAGCTAGTTATGTTGCCGATGCCGTCAACTGATTGACGGCATCTGTTTTTGAAGACGGAAAGTGGATAACTTTCAAAGGGTTAGCGCTAAATGCATAACAGGCGCGATTATAATCCACAAAAATTGTGGAAAACTCTGTGGGAAAAAGGTGAACATTCGAAGTAACGGTAATGATTGTTCAGGATGATTTAACATATTGCATAAATAATGGGCATTTCTTGCGTCCCGCTATCATGGTTATGAATATCCGCTATAATTGGAATATATTGACTTTGCCGGCAAAAAAGGTATCTTTCATGATAACTGGTTTATATCCGAAAACTCGGGATCAGAAACCGATTGAAACATGCTGGCGGGAGTCTGTCATGGAAAGTTTCTGGAAGCATATGAAAGAGAAGATCGGCGCCGGATTATTCATTGTTATTCCACTCGGGATCACCCTGTTCATTCTCAAATTTCTGTTCAGCTTTGCCGACGGGATTCTCGGCACTTACCTGGACGGGCTGTTCACCGCTATCACCCATCATGAGACCCACTTTTACGGGCTCGGAATGGTTACCGGCGTTGTAATAGTCTATCTGATCGGCCTTCTCGCCACCAATGTAATGGGAAATCATCTTATAAAATGGGGGGACGAACTCCTCTCCAGGATTCCCCTTGTAAAGTCTATCTATGTCTCCAGCAAGCAGCTTACCAATGTCTTGAAAGATGGGAAAAGTTCTTATCGCCGGGCGGTATTTGTGGAATGGCCACGCCAGGGGGTGCTGGCGGTCGGTTTCGTTACAGCGGAAGTGGAACGCCATGGCAGAAAGATGGTGGTTGTCTATGTCCCGACAATGCCGAATCCCACATCGGGCTTTGCCCTGTTTTTTCATGAAGACGAGGTTCTGGAGAGCGGCATGACCGTTGAGGAGGCTGTCAAGTTCGTTGTGTCCGGGGGGATGGTGGTTGTCTGATTTTCGATAAGAACTGCTTAATTTGAGGATTTTACCATGGAATATGGCCGAATTTTCGGGTATGATTTCAACAATTAAAAAATGAGAAAGGAGAGCTGACACAAAATGAAAGCATCAAAAAAGATGAAGGAATTGTTAAACAGGGCGATTGCCCGCGAGTTGCAGGTTTCTGTCCAGTATATGTGGCAGCATGTCATGTGGAGCGGCGTAAAGGCATTTGCGGTCAAGGACGAGTTCAAGAAGATAGCCATTGTGGAGATGAAGCATGCCGAGCAGATTGCCGAGCGGCTCTGCTACATGGGTGAAAGGCCGACAACCAAGCCGGAGCCTATCATCATAGGTGACACCCTCAAGGAGATGATCACCCAGGACATGAAGGATGAAGAGGGAGCCATAACGCTTTACAAGGAGATTATTGCCCTTGCCCGCAAGGAAGGTGACGAAGTTACCGGCAAGCTCTTCTGTGATATTCTGGCAGAGGAAGAGGACCATCATGATTTCTTTTCCTCCCTGCTGGAAGACCAGTAACAATAAAACCTGATTGTAGATTTATTCCGGAGATTTTCGAGAGGCATTGACATCTGCCTTGGTTTGCGGGACAGTTTTGCGAACAGGCTGGAACGTCCCACAGGAAGAGGCGCTGGATAAACCGGCGCCTCCTTTTTTCATAAGGAGTTGAATGAATGATAAATGAAATGGAAGTTGTTGAAAATAATCTCTCGGGATTAGCCAGGAGCTCTGCCCTTGTGCGTGCGCTCGCAGCCTGTGATGAACGTGAAGAGATCCGGGGGGGCGACACACTTGCTGAAATATTTCTTGCCGAAGAGGGGAAAAATTCCTTCAGGGAGCCGGCTATCAGGGAATGGCTGCTGAAAAACTATCTCCCCCGCGGCGTATATGCCTATGCGATTGCTCGCACTGCATATTTTGACCATATCGTAGAGCAGGGATTGCGGGAAAATCTCCCCCAGATTGTCATTCTTGGGGCGGGTTACGACAGCAGGCCATATCGCTTTGCCGATCTTGTCGGCGAGACCAGGATCTTCGAACTTGACGATATTAAGATACTTCAGCGCAAGCAGGCAATGCTGAAACAGGCGAATATCTCCATTCCGGAGAATCTTGCATACGCTCCCTTAAGCTATGATACGGAGATGATCAGGGGAAATCTCGTCGGAGCCGGTTTTGACGTGGGAAAACAGACCCTCTTCATATGGGAGGGTGCCACATATTTTCTGTCGGCAAAGGAGGTTGACAAGATATTCAGTTTTATCAGGACGGGCATGCCGGCAGGGAGCACAGTCTGCTTTGACTATAAAAGCATTTCCTCGCAGTCATCCGACTCAGGGGGTGCGAATGAGTTGGCGGAAACCATGAAATCGGCAATAGCCGCTGATTCAGTGGAATTTGGAATAGAAGAAGGTAAGGCGGGAACGTTTCTGGCGGAGAGGGATTTCCTGATCGTCGAACATCTCACGGCAAGTGAGATGGAAAAGAAGTATCTTACCCTCCGTGACGGTTCATCTGCCGGAAAAGTTCCGCCCAGGCACTGTATTGTATACGCCTCACTCTCGAAATGAGAAGCGGACGGGGATGAGGATGCTGGATACAAATCGACGAAGCAACCGGATCTCGCGACGGGATACGGGCTATTCATAAAAGCAGGGCAATAAGGACCCTACCATGGGAAGAGTTGTCAAGGAAAGATCGGTCAAAAGCGGTCTCCCTCCCGGAACACTGATTCACATCGGTGAAAAGAGCGATCGGGAGATCAAGGTTTCCGTCATCGACTATGGTGAATCTCACTTTGAAGA
This sequence comes from Geobacteraceae bacterium, assembly GCA_041495805.1. Lineage (GTDB taxonomy): Bacteria > Desulfobacterota > Desulfuromonadia > Geobacterales > Geobacteraceae > JBGQDJ01. Next base: position 2,458 of record JBGQDJ010000018.1, on the reverse strand, counting down.
GAAGGAAATCAAGGCCCTCAAGGAATGTTTTTATTTTACCGACCCTTCTATCATAAGCTGGATCAATCTGGAGGGGCTCCACGAGATCGAGGTCATCAGGCAGCTGGGTGAATGCCAGGGGCTTCACCCCCTGGTTCTGGAGGATATCCTCAACACCGATCAGCGTCCGAAGGTGGAGGATTACGGTGACTATCTATACATAGTCCTGAAGATGTTCCGCAACGGGAAAGGTGGTGAAATCACCTCTGAACAGGTGAGCATAATCCTCGGCGCCAATTTCGTCATATCCTTCCAGGAGGGGATAAGCGGGGACGTCTTCGATCCTGTCAGGGAAAGAATCAGGAACGGCAAGAACAAGATGAGGAGCATGGGTGCGGACTACCTGACCTATTGCCTCATGGACGCTATCGTTGACAACTACTTTGTGGTCCTGGAAGAGACAGAGGAGAAGATCGAGGCGCTGGAGGCAGAAGTCGTGGCAGACCCTTCGCCGGAAACCATAAAGAGACTCTATAAGCTGAAGAGGGAGATGATATTCCTGCGCAAGGCGGTCTGGCCCATGCGCGAGCTCCTTGCCGCCATGACCCGCAGGGATTCGAAGCTCATATCCGATCCTGTCGGGATCTATCTGCGGGATGTCTATGACCATGTCATCCAGGTGATCGATATCATAGAGGTGAGCCGGGACATGCTTTCCGGAATGCTCGATATCTATCTCTCCAGCACCAACAACAGGCTGAACGAGGTCATGAGGTTTCTCACCGTCATTGCCACCATCTTCATGCCGCTGTCGTTCCTTGCCTCCCTCTGGGGGATGAACTTCAAGAAGATGCCGGAACTGGAAATGGGATGGGGATACCCGATGGCGCTTTGCATCATGGTTTCAATAGCGTTTGCCATGGTCTTATGGTTCAGGAAAAAACGCTGGTTCTAGATCAAGGGTATTATCCCTTGCCTGATCCACGATTGGAAAGGAGCTCTGCCGATGCAATGCCGGTTTCGTTTAATGCTGAGCCTGTTCATGTTGCAAATTCTGGCCGGAACTTCGTTTGCAGTTACTCAGGACGAGATCAAATCGGTGGTAGAGGCCCGTTACAGGGTCACCAAACCCGGATTTTTCGGAGATTTCAAAGAGATCGGCTCCGTTCTTGTGCTCCAGAAGGAGGGGCTTAGAGCGAACAGGCCCACAAAAATATTCACTCCGAACATGATAAGAGGTCGTCAGGTTGAGTCGGCCGGTGGAGGAGATCTACCCCTTGGCGGCAACATTGAGCAGAATCTGAAGATCGGCGACCGGTTTCACCTCTACGGTGTACGAAGCGGAGAGGATTACGTTGAACTTGAAATCTTCACCATAAAAACTTTTGTTGTAACAGGGAGCGGAACGAGGGGGCCGACGCCTTTGCAGGCTTCCATCCGCTTCCGGTATGAGGGGGGACTGGCGGCGGTTACCTCCGGTCGGATCATGGATGATATCCGCGAATGGTTCCGGGTAGAAGGAGAGGCCGGGATTGATGGACAGGCCGGCCCGGCAGTCGAGCCCGGGACAGTTGGAGAGACCGGGGCGACCAGGACGATTCGATCAGGACAGAGTCCGGAGGAAGTAGTCTCAATTCTGGGCGCACCCGGCAAGATATTCATCCTCGGTGCAAAGACCATTTTTGTGTACAGGGACATAAAGGTGATATTTGTTGATGGGAAGGTTGCCGACGCCGAGTGATTGCGACCGGATTAAAACAACACGTTGGAAATAAGATTTTATTCCGCCAGGCCCTATCTCTTGAAGCTTTGATAAATCTGGATCTTCTTATAACGGAGGCTGTCATATGGCGAATCAACTGCAATTTACCATCGGGGGGCTTTTGGACCACATTGCCGGTCTTTACCCGGAAAACGATGCGCTGGTCTATGTTGAAAGGGAGTTGCGCTACACCTACCGGGCCTTCAACGAGGCCTGCAGACAGCTTGCAAAAGGTCTGCTGCGGCTCGGCATCAAGAAAGGGGACCACCTTTCCATCTGGGCCTATAACGTCCCGGAGTGGGTTATCCTCCAGTTCGCCACGGCCAAGATCGGCGCGGTGCTTGTCACGGTAAATACCAGCTACAGGTCGGCCGAGCTCGAATATATCCTCAGCCAGTCCGATTCAAATACCCTCTTTCTCGTCAAGTCGTTCAAGGACACCGACTATGTGCAGACCCTCAATGAGGTGGTTCCGGAGTTAAAAGCAACCGAGCCGGGGAAACTGGAGAGCGCCAGGCTTCCGCGACTGAAAAACGTCATCTTCATCGGCACTGAAACCCCGGAAGGAATGTTGAACTTTCAGCGGATAATGGAACTTGGCAGGGACGTGTCTGATGCGGAACTGAAGGCGGCGGAGGCGACCCTCCACAATCACGAAGTGATAAACATGCAGTACACCTCAGGCACCACCGGCTTTCCCAAGGGGGTGATGCTGAC
>JBGQDJ010000017.1:0-14556 GCA_041495805.1 Geobacteraceae bacterium | reverse complement strand
CGAAACGCTCCAGGAGTTCCGGGCGTTCGGCGATTGTTGGCGGGACAACGGCTGCAAAGCGTTGCTCGTGCGAGACATATCGCTGCGACTGCTGTGAGAAAGAAGCTATACGGTGGCGGACCAGTTGATGGCTGGTTGCCCTGGATATGCCGTCGATTCCAAAGGTAAAGGAGGCATGTTCGAGCACCGACTGATGTCCCAGGACCATGATCTTTTCCAGGAAATTCCGTATGTCTGTTCCGGAAAGTTTGTTCTTCAATTCATCGATGGCAGTGGAAGAGTAACAGAGGCGCGCCGCAAGGGCCACTGTCAACTCAGGATCAGGAGTGTATTGGAGAAGGGAAACCTTCATATAAATAGCTCATTTCCCCTGAAACATGGAATTTTCGCAAGGCCAAGGGGTTCGATGGATGACGCGGACTCTGCGAATTCACCCCAGGGATTCGCAAAGAGGAAGCTGATAGCATCGGGCTGTCCATTGGGCAATGACTTCAGCCGAGTCACAGCAAATCCTGAAGATAAATGCAAAGTTTGCGGTAAATTCGTGTTATTGCGAAAACAGATAAGGGGATTTCGCCATCGACAAAATCCCCTTTATTAACCTGCAAGCCATGGGGCTTGTTACATGCCGTATCTCTTTTTGAACCTCTCCACCCGGCCGGCCGTATCGATCAGCTTCTGCTTGCCGGTAAAAAACGGGTGGCAGGCGGAGCATATTTCAGTAGAAATCTCCGACTTGGTGGACCGGGTCTGAAATGTATTGCCGCAGAGGCACTTTACGGTTATTTCCGTATATTTGGGATGAATACCTTCTTTCATATCTTCCTCCTTGAGCGGGGAATAGCCCCTGCTACACTTGATGACCATTCGAATTTAATATAGTTAGCATTTCCGTAATATTTTATCAAGACATTTTTGCCGGTCGCTGCTACATCCGGTTTTCGCATATTGCGAGTGATAAAAATGGCCCGGCACGCCGAATGCCGACGGTTTTCCTACCCCTTGCTCATGGAGTCAAGAAATGCCTGGTTGGACTTGGTTTCGGAAAGCTTGTCGATGAGAAACTCCATACTGTCCACCACGTTCATGGGGTGAAGCACCTTGCGCAATATCCAGATCCTGTTGAGGGATGCCTTGTCGATAAGGAGTTCCTCTTTCCTGGTGCCGGACTTGTTCATGTCGATGGCCGGGAATGTCCGCTTTTCCACCAGTTTGCGGTCCAGGTGAAGTTCCATGTTGCCGGTACCCTTGAACTCCTCGAATATTACCTCGTCCATTTTGCTGCCGGTGTCGACCAGGGCAGTGGCGATGATGGTGAGCGATCCCCCTTCCTCGATATTTCGGGCCGCACCGAAAAACCGCTTCGGCTTATGGAGTGCATTGGAATCGACGCCGCCGGACAGGATCTTTCCGGAAGGCGGAATAACCGTATTGTAGGCGCGGGCAAGACGGGTTATGGAGTCAAGGAGGATCACCACGTCCCGCTTATGCTCCACGAGACGTTTTGCCTTTTCGATAACCATCTCCGCCACCTGGATATGACGTGAGGCCGGCTCGTCGAAAGTCGAGGAAATAACCTCTCCATTCACCGAGCGCTGCATATCAGTCACCTCTTCCGGACGCTCGTCGATGAGAAGGACAATGAGGAACACCTCGGGATGGTTTTCCGCGATGGAGTTGGCGATATTCTGGATGAGCATGGTCTTGCCGGTGCGGGGAGGCGCGACAATCAGGCCGCGTTGTCCCTTGCCGATAGGGGCTATCAACTCCATGACCCTGGTCGACATGTTCTCCGAGATGGTTTCAAGTTTCAGCTTCTCCATGGGGTAGAGAGGGGTAAGGTTGTCGAAAAGTATCTTGTCCCTTGCCACCTCCGGAGACTCGTAATTGACCGTTTCCACCTTGAGCAGGGCGAAATAACGCTCCCCTTCCTTGGGAGGACGGATCTGCCCCGCCACCGTGTCCCCCGTATGGAGGTTGAAGCGGCGGATCTGGCTTGGAGAGACATATATATCATCAGGACCGGGCAGGTAGTTGTAGTCTGGCGCCCTCAGGAAACCGAAGCCGTCGGGAAGGGTTTCCAGCACCCCTTCGCCAAAGATCATGCCATTTTTTTCCGTCTGGGCGTTGAGAATGGCAAAGATCATGTCCTGCTTGCGCAGGCTGGAAGCCCCCTCAATGTTGAGTCCCTTGGCAATGGCAGTCAGCTCATTGATCTTCTTCCCTTTTAATTCCTGTAAATTCATCGGTTCTCCTGAGTGGTGCAAAAAAGGACTGATTCCGTAGATCGGGCAAGCCGCAAGCGGAGGTTGAGGGTTATAAAGGATAAGTTAATGTGCGGGCATGATGGGGAAACGATGTCCCGGACCAATCTGGTCAATGTAAAAAAGAAGTTTAGTGCTTTGAGGTATCCGTAATTTCGTTTGGAATGAATTGTTAGGGGTCTAACTATGGATTAAACGAGGATTGTTTATTTATAAACCGCAATCATTATGATGTCAATACTATTTTTGTCGAAGACCGATTCCAATGGAAAAACTCTTTTGCTCGAAAGCGGGTTGTTGCCATGTTTCGAGAACAGGCAACGAATTCCGGTATAATTATTAACACCCGGTCGATTTCACGCCTGACGCGGCGAACGGATAAATCTTTGACTTTATCTTCAAGTTCCGTCATATTTAAGCGAACAAATATAATGAGCTGATTTTAACAGGCTGTTAAGTATCCCCGGGGATTCTTGAAATATCCATTTACCAATAATATCCCTTGCTGATCCGGAATAAGTATGACGCAAAGAAATAGCGCAAATTGCGACACGTTGGAAATACTTCGCCAGGCAGGGTTGCGTCCCCCGAAGATGCTGACGATCTCCATAACCGGAGCCTGCAACCTCACTTGCAGGCATTGCTGGGTGGAAGCGGAATCAGCATCCGCCTCCCTGCATGTGTCGAAGGAGACACTTCTCCGGCTGGTCAGCGAATATAAGGAAATCGGCGGAGAGGGAGTCCGCTTCACCGGCGGAGAGCCGCTTCTGCATCCCGCTTGGCTGGACCTTTTACGGTTCGCCAAGGGAGTCGGATTCAAGAATGTGGCGATGCAGACAAACGCCATACTCTTCAAAAAGGAAGATATGGCGTCATTGCAAGACATGGATTACCCAGGGCTAACCCTTCAAGTCAGCCTGGACGGGGCAACAGCTTCGACCCATGACTTGGTGCGGGGCGAAGGCGCCTTCCAGGGGGTGATGCAAGGGCTGCGCAGACTTGCCGATGGGGGCCTCAGCAGGAATATCTCCATATTTTTCACTGAAATGCAGCATAACCTTGACGAGATTCCGGCGCTTCTGGAGCTTGCCGATTCGCTCGGGATCGGTTCGGTCTCCACCGGCGCCCTTGTCCTCTACGGCCGGGCCGAAAAGGAGTCAATGGTCGCCCCACCCGCGCCCGACCAGTACTTCCAACTGCTGCACCGCTATGAAACAGATGCCGGTTTTCGAGACCTTTACGAAAGAATCGGCACCACAGCGGCCATTGAGTGGTTGAAGGGTGACGCGCCACGTACGGAATGTTGCACGTTTGTGGAAAACCCCTATCTCACCTCTGAAGGCGGCCTCTATCCCTGCGTGCTTTGCCACACGGAAGGATACTCCGTTGACCGGGTTTTCGGAAAAAGTCTCCGCGCCGCCTTTGCCGAAGGAGCGCCCTTATGGTCTGCACTGCTCAAGACCAGCCACAGTCGCGCCGAATCGATACCGGAATGCCGGGAATGCCCCGGAGAATCCACCTGTGCCGGAGGGTGCATGGGGCGGGCCTGGGGGAGCTGCGGCGACCTCCTTGCCGCGGATGACCGATGCGAATTGAGACGCACCATTTACACCAAGAATAAATCGCGACATTCATCAACCAAAAATATTTGATTTTTTGGTTCCGTAACTTCCGGCTGCCGGCCACTGGTCGCCGGACGCTGGTTGATTTGTTATGGGGCCACAGGAGACAACATGAAAAGAAAAGCGCTCGCTCTCCTCTCTGGCGGGCTCGACTCCACCCTTGCCGTCAAGGTAATTCTTGAACAGGGGATTGAAGTCGAGGCCCTCAACTTCACCTCTCCCTTCTGCAGCTGCACCGGCAGAAACTCCGGCTGTAAATCCGAGGCCGTAAGAGTCGCCGAAGAGTTCAACATCCCGATAAAGGTAATGAACAAGGGGATGGAATACCTGGAGATCGTCCGGAATCCCCGCCACGGTTACGGCAAAGGAATGAACCCCTGCATCGACTGCCGCATCTTCCTCATGCGCAAGGCGAAGGAATACATGGCGGAAAGCGGTGCGGACTTCGTCATCACCGGAGAGGTACTTGGTCAGCGCCCCATGAGCCAGCGCCGCCACACCCTGGACCTCATCGAGCGGGAGAGCGGGCTGGCAGGTCTTCTGCTGCGCCCCCTTTCGGCAAAACACTTCGAGCCCACCATTCCGGAACTAGAGGGTTGGGTTGATCGAAAAAGCCTCCTGGCCATCCAGGGACGCTCCCGCAAGGAACAGATGCAGCTGGCCGCAGAACTTGACGTGAAAAACTACCCCTGCCCGGCCGGCGGCTGCCTCCTGACCGAGCTCTCTTTCGTCTCCAAGGTGAGGGATGTATTCGACCATAGCGACCAGTTAAACCTGCGCGACTTCCGGCTCCTGAGGCTCGGCCGCCATTTCCGGGTAACCCCCCGGACCAAGTTGATCGTCGGCCGCGATGAGGCGGAGAACAACCTCCTGGAGAAGCATGTCCAGGCCGGCGAGGCGACCGTCCTCTGGCTGGAGGGTGGAGGCCCGCTTGGGGTTATAATGGGGGGGGTTGATGACGCGTCGCTGGAGACCGCTGCAAAGATAGTGCTGCGCTACACCAAGGCTGAGCCAGGTGGGGATTGCTCCGTCAAGGCCGTCATCGACGGCAACGAGCGGTTCATGATCATCGCTAATACCTTTGATGAACAGAAGATCGAGGAGTTTCGCATCTGACCAGGGCGATATGTTCTGTCACAGATGGCGCTGAATGCTCACCGACAGTCGGATGTACACCCATCATCTCCTGCGCAGGGGGTATTGCATCTGTCACTTCTCTCCTTTGAATTTCAGGACATTGGCGCAGCCGTCTTTTGAGCCCAATTCACATGCCTTCTTGAAATCCCCAATGGCCTTTTGTTTCTCCCCTTTCCCTATAAAGGTCACTCCCCGGTGGTTATAGGCCTCGGCGTAGCTTGGTTTCAGGGAAATGGACCTGGTAAGGTCGCTGACGGCTTTATCGTACTGGTCTTTCTGCCTGTAGGCGCGGCCGCGGACAAAATAAAGTGCGTATGAGTCGGGCTTGAGGCTGATCGCTTTACTGTAGCAGCGGATAGCCTCATCCAGGTCCCCTTTTTTATTGGCTGCAACTCCCTGCTTATAGAGCTTTACATATTCTTTCTCTGCTGCGGTTGCCTGAATGCAAATCCCAAAAAAGAATATCCCGCAGATGACTATTCTTGCAAGCAACATGTTCCCTCCGATCTCTTTTTTTGGTATTGATTCCACTGCGTTGTCCAACTTATTTCTTTTCCAGCTGCCCCAGCGCTCCCCTGAGTCTCTCCAACAGTAAAAGATCGGCCTCGGTCGTGGTGGAAATCACAATTCCGTGGGGCCGGGCACTGCCTTCCCGGTTAACATGCACGAAGGTAATAAAGCCGTCCATCACCTGTTCACCCTTTGACTGCATGCGGATATAGGCGTGCAGAGAGGAATTTCCCGCCAGGATGATCTTGCTCTCGAAGGTGATGACATCTCCACCTTTCACCGGACGCAGGAAAGTCATGCCATGGATCTTCAGGCAGACAATATCCTCAGGACGGGTCAGTCCCGCTGCGGCGATGAAACCCGCCTCGACGAACCATTCCGCGCTCCGTCCCGCATAGAGGGTTCCGTGGTGATTCAAGTCCTCATTCTTGACGAGTCTGTTCGTGATATTTACTAAGGGTTCCATAAACAATCCATTATCTCCTTCCACCACATTGAGTTTACATGCATGGGCCAGTCGTTATGCCCTGCTCCCTGAATGATCCACATTCTCCTGGTAGAACCGGGAAGCGAATCGTACAGGTTTCTTGCGTGCGCCAAGGGTATCACTTCATCCCTTTCTGCTCCTACAACAGCGATTCTCCCCTTGAAAGAGCCGAGGTTTCCGATGTTGTCATAACTGTCGGTGAGAATCAGCCGGACGGGAAGAAAAGGAAATTTCTCCTGCGCAATGGATCTGAGCGTGTCCCATGGAGTGATCAGCACTATTCCATCGATCTTGACCGGTGTTACCGCGGCAACTGCGGCGGCAACCCCGCACCCGAGGGATTCCCCCAGGAGAAAAAGTGCTCCTCCGTATTTTTCACTCGCCAGGCGCACCGTTTCGACCGCGTCATGCACAAATGCCTTTTCCCCCAACTCCCCCTTTCTCCCCCCATACCCCGGGTATTCTGCGAGGATGACACGATACCCCAGTGTGCCGAGATCCTTCAGATAATATGTCCTGTCGGCTGCAATGCCGCCATTGCCGTGGAATACGACTATCGTGCCCTTTGCGCCGCCGACATCATTCGCAGCGACAAAGCCGCGATAATCGTCTGCGGAGGATGGCCAGCGCCTGAGATTGTCCGCCTTTAGCGATTCTTCGGATGGCGCGGATGAACCGGGATAATATAGGAATTTGTTCTGCAGATCGCAACCTGAAATAATCATTATTGCCGCCGTAAGTATGATTGCTTTTAGGAGCATAACCCCCTGCCTCAGAATATTTACCAGAGCATATCTCCAATGGGATATGCGCCCTTATTTTTTTTCGATGCTGATAAGATCTGATCTTACCTCTCTATGCGTCATCAGGCTCTTACCGCCAATTTATTACACTTTTATCATCCCATGTCAAAGGAAAAACGGCAGGATATCAACAAGATACTCAATACATCTCAACTAGATCTCGGAAATGATAGGATTGCGGCTGGAAATGTGGTTTTGTTGCGGCAGCGGAAGATGTAGCCATTATGAAGTTCGAAACGATTCCGGGAGACATAAAGTCAGTCCGCTTAATGGATATCTACTCCGTGTTTACTCACTTCTCCATAGTCAACAATGAAGCATACTTGAAAGATCTGATGGCCAAACCTCGGGAATTCATGGACTGGAACCGTGCCTCGAAGTGCCGATCTCTATCCGGAATCGCGCTCCTCCATCCACGTTTGTGACGCTCAGGCTCCCCTTCATACGCTTCTCTATGATGCTCTTTGCCATGTAAAGCCCTATTCCCGTGCCGCCGGTCGCCTCCTTAGTGGTGAAATAGAGATCAAAGAGCCTGCTTATCTCTCTTACTGGGATACCTCCCGCGTTGTCCGTTAAAGTGACAACCACCCTTCTCCCCTCGGCATACGCCTTTATTGCCAGGCGTGGGTTTTCCGTTCTTCTTTCTTTGAAGGCGTCACGCGCATTGGTGAGTATGATCAGAAGCACCTGTGCAAATTCCTTGGGAAAGCCTTGGCCCGTTAATTCTGGATCCGCATCAGTCTCCACGGTTATGTTCTGGTGCCTGAAAGCCGGTTCAATAAATGACAGCGCTTCGTCCACTGATTCTTTTATCCCGAACACCCTCTTTTCTTTCTCCGGTTTGTAATAATCCCTGAAAACTTCGGCAGTCTGGGACATATGATCCAGTAGATCCATCGTCTTGTCGACGGTTTCGCGGACAAAATCTTCGGTCAGTCTGCCTTTGGCGTAGCTTGCTTGCAAAAACTGTATCAAGAGGCCAATCGTGTTCAGAGGCTGTTTCCACTGATGTACAATATGCTCCAGGGTTTCTCCCAGGGCAGCCTGACGGTTCTGCTGGATCAGGATTATGTCCTTTTCCCTGTTTTTGGCAACTTCGGCCTTAACTCTCTGGCGCAAGGTATGATTCAATTCTTGCAACTGACGCTGTTGTTGTCTCAGTTGCTCCTCTGCCGCTTTCCGCTCGGAGATATTCCTGGAGAAAGAGACCGTGAACCCTTTGTTCCTGTATTCCAGATAATTGACCGAGATTTCCACCGGAAAGATCGAACCGTCCTTACGGCGATGTATTGTTTCAAATGTCCTGGAGCCATCCTCACGCATCTTAAAGCGGTGTTGCTGAAATACCTCTGGATTGAAGGTGGGATCAATATCGAAAACCGTCATCGAATAGAGTTCTTTGGGGGTATAGCCAAGACTCAGGCATGCGAGGCCATTGGCGAACTTTATGTTTCCCTCATCTGAAATCCGGAAAATACCTATCGAGGCCTTGTCAACACAGAACTGGGTCAGCTGCAGTTCCTCGATTGCCCGCTTCCGCTCAAAAATTTCCTTTTGCAGCCATTCATTGGCGGCGACAAGCTGGCTGGTGCGCTCATTCACCCGCTGCTCAAGTTCGCTATTCAGTTTACGGACTTCCGTCTCCGCCTTCTTGAGATCGGTGATGTCACGAATTACCCCGACAATGTAGCTGGCTCCGGTCGTGTCCGAATACAGGTTTTTTTTCGTGACAATGACACGTTTATCACCTTGCGCATTGGTAATCTCTTCCTCGTTGACATTCCCATGTCCAGTCTGGAAGACTATTTCGTCCTTTTCCCAGAATACATCGACCTGTTCTTTCGGGAAGAATGCGTAGTCGGTCCTGCCGATCATCTCTTCACGGCAGCGGCCGGCCAGCTCGCACTCTGCAGCGTTTACCAGCAGCAGCCTGTGCTCACTGTCCTTGACAAAAATGGGGTCGGCAACGGAGTCGATGATCTTCTCCAGGTAATCCCTCGACTCCTGCAGCTCCTTTTCCGCCTTCGTTCGTATTGCCACCTCCCGTGACAACTCCAGATTCTTGAGCCCTGACTCCGCCATCATCTGCACCAGACAGCGATAATACTCCATGAGACTGCGGATCTGTTCGCGGGTGCATACATGAACCCTGCTCACGGCGTCCAGATAATCAGCTTCGTCAAAGCCGAATTCCCTGGCCTGCGCCCGGAAAAACTCCACATCCGGTTTGTCGTCGTCGTAAAAGAACTGGCCTGTAAAAAACGTGGCCAGATGCTCTCCACTTATAATGATCGGTACAGCCACATCCCGCAGGCCATTCCTGCACTTGTAATCCAGATAATCACCACTGAAGTCGCTCAGATGCAATTTGATATAGGCGTCACTTTCGCGGCAGCGGGCACAGGTTGCCGGATTGGCCCGATGGAAACGGGTACAGATATCCTGCCAGCCAACAGCCACAAGGATGTTTTCTTCCGCATCCAGGATGGCTGAAAGCATTCCGGTAATCTTGAAATGGGCTTCAAGCAGATGTCTTATCTTCTCTAAATCAACGAGTTGGGGAAAGGTAGATATTGACAAATGATTCTCCAGTTTCGGCCAATCTGGTTAGCACAAGGCTGATCTTCCCGACGACTGGCGAGATCGGGGATCTTCAGCACGATCAGTTCTGTAATTATATCTCGAATTTCGGCGACTTATTGCTGCCAAGCGAAAATCGCACATCCGTCAGGATTGTACAACCAGGAGACCCAAAGGGTGAGGTCAAGGACCGAAACTAAATGAGGACTGGACAACGGAGAGAAAGCAACGGAGATTCATAACTGCATTTCATTCAAAGTATATAAAGGGGTGCTTTCAGCGAGCCAACGATGTTGCGTCCGATCAAATCATTAACATATGGATATGGGCTGTCTTACTGCGCTTCACCATAACATAAATATTTAGGCCATGTCAATTAATTGAATTTAATTACATATTCGGATTATGAAAAGCACGGCTGGGTTCCCAGGCTGTTGCTGAAAGAAAGGGGAAGTACGTCGGGCCTGGCAAGGGCAATTCGGGGAGACAAAAGGTCTTCCGCTCCGCACATCGGCCGCAATGTTAAAGCCGCGCACTGATTGCGCGGCTTTAACCTGCTGCCAGCGGCATCTATCTATTCAACGGTAACGCTTTTTGCCAGGTTGCGCGGCTGGTCCACATCGGTTCCCTTGAGCACCGCCACGTGGTAGGCAAGGAGCTGCATCGGCACGGAGAGGAGGATCGGGACCATGTCGTCGCTATCCTCGGGTATCTCCAGGGTGACCTCAGCCCTTGCCTTCAACGACTCTTCGCCACGGGTGACGACTGCGATCACCCTCCCCTCGCGGGCAATGACCTCTTCCATGTTTGATACCACCTTTTCGTAGGTGGCATTTTTCGGAGCAAGGACAACCACCGGCATGTTTTCGTCGATGAGGGCGATGGGGCCGTGTTTCATCTCTCCCGCCGGATACCCCTCGGCGTGGATGTAGGATATCTCCTTCAGCTTGAGAGCACCTTCGAGAGCGATGGGGTAGTTGATGCCCCGACCCAGGTAGAGGAAATCACGGGCATTCATATACTTTCGTGCGACCTTCTCCACCTGTGGATCCAGTTCCAGTGTCTGTTCGAGAAGGGCAGGAATCCGCACCAGTGAAGCGATCATCTTCTGCCCGGCTTTTTTGTCAATTTTGCCGATGGCGCGACCCAGCCTTATTGTGAAGAGATAGAGGGCTACCAGCTGGGTGACGAAAGCCTTTGTAGAAGCAACCCCGATCTCCGGACCGGCATGGGTGTAGATGACCCCGTTGGACTCGCGGGCGATGGAGGAATCGACCACGTTGCAGATGGCAACGTTTTTCGCGCCGCGCGACTTCCCTTCCCGCAGGGCCGCCAGGGTGTCGGCAGTCTCCCCGGACTGGGAGATAAGGATCATCAGGGTCTTGTCGTCAACCACCGGGTTGCGATAGCGGAACTCGGAGGCGATGTCAACCTCGACCGGTATCCGGCAGTGACCCTCGATGTAGAATTTTCCCACCAGGGCAGCATGCCAGGAGGTGCCGCAGGCGATGAGGTATATCCTCCTCACCTGTGACAGTTGGTCATCAGTAAGCTTCAGGTCCTCCAGGAAAACGTCACCTTCTTCCTCTATGAGCCGACCGGCCAGTGTGTCCTGGATGGCGCGCGGCTGCTCGAATATCTCCTTGAGCATGAAATGCCTGTAGCCACCCTTTTCGGCCATCATCGGCGACCAGTCTATATGGCGGGGCGTTTTCTCTAGCGGTTCGCCGGCAATGGTGGAAAAGGAGGATTTGCCGTTGCGGAATACGGCCATTTCGCCGTCTTCCATAAAGACCATGTTGCGTGTATGGGCAAGGAGAGGGGGAATGTCGGAGGCGACGAAGAATTCACCTTCCCCGAGCCCCACAACCAGGGGTGAGCCATTCTTGGCCGCTATGAGAGAATCGGGCTCCGACTCGCAGAGGATGCAGAGAGCGTAGGCGCCGCGCAGCTCCTGGAGTGCGAGTCGCACACCCTTTTCGAAGTTGCCGGTCACCTTCATCTTTTCATCGATCAGGTGGGATATGACCTCGGTGTCGGTCTCGCTTTTGAAAATGCAGCCTTGCCCCTTGAGCCGCTCCTTCAGATCCAGGTAGTTTTCTATGATGCCGTTATGAACGACGATCACTCCCCCGGCCTGGTGCGGATGGGCGTTGGTCTCTGAAGGCCTGCCATGGGTAGCCCAGCGGGTGTGGCCGATGCCTATCCGCCCCGTAAGCGGTTTGGTCGCAAGCAACTGCTCAAGCTTGAACAGCTTTCCCTGGCTGCGTCTGATTTCGGCCTTATGCGCTTTAATGGTACAGATCCCGGCTGAATCGTAACCGCGGTATTCCAGTTTTTTCAAGCCGTCGAGAATGATCTGCGTCGCTTCCTGGTTGCCTATGTATCCGACTATTCCGCACATATTTTGTCTCCTTTGGAAACAGGGTACAGGGGTCAGGGTACAGGGTACAGGGTACAAGTGTCAGGGGTTCATCAATGATTTACTGATCCCCCACTCCCTAGTCCCCAGCCCCTAATCCCTCTTCTTAAGTTTCCACCCTTCCTTGTTCACCTGCGGCGCCCTGGCAATTGCCAGTGAATCAGGCGGGACGTCGCGGGTCACAGTAGTGCCGGCCGCGATAAGCGAATTGCGGCCGATCGTCACAGGGGCAACAAACTGCACATCGCTCCCCACGAAGACATTATCCTCAATCACCGTGCGATGTTTGCTGACCCCGTCGTAGTTGCATGTTATGGTGCCGCATCCGATGTTGACATGGCTGCCGATGGTGGAATCGCCCAGGTAGGTGAGGTGCGAGGCCTTGGAGCCCTCTCCCATAACCACCTTTTTCACCTCCACGAAGTTGCCGATCTTGACATGCTCACCCAGTTCATTCCCAGGTCTGAGATGGGCCATAGGGCCGACGGCCACGCTATCATGCAGTATGGAATCTGTCATGACGCTCCCCGCCTTGATGGTCACCCCGTTGCCGATAGTGCATCCCCTGATGACGACGGAAGGCTCAATGACACAGCCGGAGCCGATTGTGGTGGCCCCGGAGATATGCACATTGGGATGGATCACCGTATCCACCCCGATTTCGACCCCTTCTTCGATATAGGCGTTGTCAGGATCGATGATGGTTACCCCGGAAAGCATCAGGCTTTCATTTATCCGCCTCCGCAACACCTTTCCGGCGGCAGCAAGTTGAACACGATCATTTACTCCCATGATTTCCTCCGTATCAGCCATCGCGAATGACCGGCATTTCTTCCCCAGGGCCGCTCCCTGCTTAACGATGTCCGTGAGGTAGTATTCCCCCTGGGCATTGTCATTTTTCAATCCTGAAACGGCTTCGAAGAGGAATTCGGCCTCAATACAGTATATGCCGGTATTTATCTCTGTAATACTTTTTTCTTCCCGGGGTGCATCCTTCTCTTCCACGATCCGGATGACATCCCCCCCCTCCCCCTTGACTACCCGACCATACCCGTGGGGATTTTCCAGGCAGGCGGTCAAAACCGTCAACTTCGCCCGGCAGGCTTCGTGAACGGAGAGCAATGCCTGCAATGTGGCGTGGCGGATGAGCGGCACGTCACCACAGAGGAGAAGTATCCTCCCTTTGAACCCGCTGAAATATCGGGCGGCGCAGCCGACCGCATGGCCGGTCCCGAGCTGTTCCTCCTGTATTGCAAAGTCCAAACCGCCTTCTTCTGTGAAATACCCCCGGACCTTTTCCGACTGATGGCCGACAACAAGTATGATCCGCTCGGCGCCGGCGGCTCGCGCCGCCATTACAGGCCAGGCGATCATCGGTTTTTCACCCAGAGGGTGCATTACCTTGACGAGGCCCGACTTCATCCGTGTCCCCATGCCTGCCGCGAGAATAAGCGCTGCTATATCCCCCATCCCTTAAACCTCAAACTCTGAATCTAGGAATTAATCAAACTTTCCAAGTTATAAACGATAACTTACCGACTCGTCAAGGAATTAACATTTATTCAACCATTGCCCCCGTAAAATTTATTTTTTCAGCTCCGACACCGGTTAACCCCGCCAACCGATGTCATGAATCGGAAGGTGGCAAGATGAAATGTTTCGAAAGGAAACGCAACATAGCGATTATTTCCCTTTACATCCCAATAAGCACTTATTATAGTTTGAAAATAATCCTGGGAAGGTGGGAAGATGGGAATACCTGAAGACATAGCTCTCTTCGAGTTTAATATTAAGGAACTTATCATCAAGTATGAACAGTATTTCCTCGGCCTGGAAAAACGCGAGCCGTTGCAGCTCCTGGTCGAAGTGGAAAGGGCGGCAAGGAAATACCAGGGTTATCAGATCATAAACACCATGCAGAAGTTCAAGTACAACACTCTCATCGCCAGGCTTTGCAGTTATAAGCAGTACTGGACCAGGATCAACCGTCTCATCGAGGATGGGAAGTATTCCCGTGACCGTTTCAAGATGGAGATGCATCTGAAAAAAGAAGGCGATGGAGCACCGGCAAGGGAACACGAACACAAGAAGAGTATAAACCCCGAGCTTCAGAGGCTCTTTCAGCAGTTCATCGATGCGCGCAAGGCCTGCCACCTCCCAACCGCCAGCATAACCCCTGAAATGGTAGCGGCTGCCATTGAAAAGCAGAAACCGGCCATTATGGACAAATATCATTGCAGTAATGTTGAATATGTCGTGGTCGTGGAGAAGGGAACACCGAAGATCAAGGTCCGCCCCAGACTCTGAAAACTATGAGAATCGTCCTCGCAGCCATACATCCATACCCCGCCCCCCGGGGGCTGCCCCGCGCCGGTGCCTTGCTCAGGGCTTGGGGGGGTAGGGGTGCGGGGCCGGCCGAGGAAAATGACGCCGAACGCCTTGACAAAGCAGGCGGCGGCGAGCGCCGCCGAAAGGGCGAGCATGGCGCCGACGGCCGGCACGATCAGCTTGATGCCCCATGAGGGAACGTCCGGGCTGAGGAGGATCGCCTGGAAGGTCAGCCATTCGGAGACGAAGCCGTTCAGCGGCGGCAATGCCGAGATGGCGACGCATCCAATCAGGAAGGCGAAGGCGGTGAGCGGCATGCGGTGGATGAGGCCGCCAAGGTGCTCCATGTCGCGCTCGCCGGTCGCCGTCAGGACGGCGCCGGAGCCGAAGAACAGGAGGCTCT
>JBGQDJ010000016.1:0-15002 GCA_041495805.1 Geobacteraceae bacterium | reverse complement strand
AGCCTCCAGACCCGGTTGAGAAAGCGGAAACTGCCGTCAACACCTTGGTCGCTCCACTCCAGGTCCTTTTCCGGAGGGGCGGCAAAGAGTGAAAAGAGGCGGGCGGTATCCGCTCCATATTTTTTTATGAGCGAGTCGGGATCGACAACATTCCCCTTGGACTTGCTCATCTTTGCCCCGTCCTTGATCACCATCCCCTGGGTCAGGAGATTGATGAACGGTTCGTCAATCCCGATATAACCCAGGTCGCGCAGCACCTTGGTGAAAAACCGGGCGTAGAGGAGATGCAGCACAGCGTGCTCAATCCCGCCGATATACTGGTCCACCGACATCCAGTATTCCGTCCGCGCCTTGTCCAGAGGCCCAACAGCGAAGTCGGGACAACAGTATCGGAGAAAATACCAGGAGGACTGGACAAAGGTGTCCATGGTGTCGGTTTCCCTGCGTGCCCCGCCTCCGCATCGAGGGCAGAGCGTCCTGACAAAGGAATCCACCTTGTCCAGCGGGTTACCCCCCTCCCCGGTAAACGTCACATCCCTGGGAAGGACCACCGGCAGGTCCGCTTCGGGGACCGGCACCGCGCCGCAAATGTCGCAGTAGATAATAGGGATTGGATTCCCCCAATAACGCTGTCGGGAGACCCCCCAGTCGCGCAGGCGGAAATTCACCGTTTTTTTCCCGATCCCTTCCTTATCCAGATAATCGGCGATCCGCCCCTTGGCCTCTTCATTGCCGAGACCATCGAAGACGCCGGAATTGGCAAGGAACCCTTCCGTTGTGAAGGCGCAGGTCATGGTTTGCGGATCGAGAATTTCCCCTTCCGGTTGAATGACCACCTGTAGGGGGAGGTCGTATTTTTTCGCAAATTCGAAATCCCTCTGGTCATGGGTCGGCACTGCCATTACCGCGCCGGTGCCGTAATCCATAAGGACGAAGTTTGCCAGATAAACCGGCATCCTCTGGCCGGTCACCGGATTGATGCAGTAAGACCCTGTGAAGACCCCTTCCTTCTCGAAATCTTCAGCGCTCCTCTTCGCCTTTTCGGTCTTCCGCACCTTATCGATAAAGGCCCCGACCTTCGCCCTCTGTTCCGGAACTGTCAGTTCCAGGGCCATTGGGTGCTCCGGGGCAAGGGACATGAATGTAGCGCCGAAAAGGGTGTCCTGGCGGGTCGTGAAGACCCTTATCTTTGAACTGCCCCCTTCAAGGGAAAAATCTATCTCACAGCCGTAGCTTTTCCCTATCCAGTTGCGCTGCATGGTCAGGACCCGCTCCGGCCACCCCGGGAGCTTTTCGGTAAAATCGAGCAGTTCCTCGGCGTAGTCGGTTATCCGGAAAAACCACTGCTCCAGCTCCTTTTGCTGCACATCGCTGTCGCAGCGCCAGCAGCAACCGTCCTCAACCTGTTCATTGGCGAGGACCGTCCCGCATCGCGGACACCAGTTGACAAATGAGGTTTTCTTGTAGGCGAGCCCTTTTTCATACATCTTGAGGAAGATGAGCTGTTCCCACTTGTAGTACTCCACGTCGCAGGTGGCAAGCTCCCGGTCCCAATCGTAGGAAAATCCCATCTTTTTCAACTGGCCCCGCATGTAGTCAATGTTTTCATAGGTCCATGCGGCCGGGTGGCTTTTGTTCTGGATGGCGGCGTTTTCCGCGGGCATGCCGAAGGCGTCCCACCCCATTGGATGGAGCACATTAAGGCCTCTCATCCGCTTGAACCGCGCAATCACGTCGCCTATGGAGTAGTTGCGCACATGCCCCATATGAATGCGGCCCGACGGATAAGGAAACATCTCCAGCAGATAATATTTCATGGCGGACCGGTCCTCGGTCACCTTGTAGCTTTTGCCGGTTGCCCAGGAGTTCTGCCATTTTTCTTCGATGTTCTTCGGAAGATACTTTTCCTCCACTCACTACCTCCGGCACTAGTCGCTAGTAATTTTGTCAGGCAATATTCAGCAGATCCCTGGCAATATCCAGGATCCTGTTCGCCTGGATTGGCTTGGTGATGTAATCGTTGGCTCCCAGCGCCAGGGCGCGTTCTCTGTCCTCCTGCGCCCCTTCAGTGGTTATGACAACGATCGGTGTGCCCTTATAGCCGGCATCATTGCGCACCAGGCTGACCAGCTTTAGACCGTCCATGATCGGCATATTTATATCGGTAAAAATCAGATCGAATTTTTCCGCCGACAGCTTTTTCAGCCCGTCCACGCCGTCACTGGCCTCGACTATGCTAATTCCGCGCAACCTTTTGAGGGCAAAGGATATAAGCTGCCTCATGGTGGGCGAGTCCTCAACTATTAAGACCTTGTATTCTGACATCGGTATTTGTCCTCCGAAAAGTTAATGAGACCATTACTTGGTCAACAGATCAAGAAAACCCTGGATGGTCGTGAGTTTCCGCTCGGAATCGGAATAGAGACGGGAACTGAAAACCGCGGTTGCCGCATGTCCCGCCAGCAGGGTAAAAAGTTCGTAATCCAGTTCCGCGAATGAGCTTTTTTGCACGAGGAGCTTGTAAATTACAAGTACTCCGATCACGTGCTCCTTTATCTTGAGCGGTATGCAGACCATTGGATTCAGCAGATCGGGAACATAGGAAGCGACGTCTTCCACAAAGTAGTTTTCCCCGGTCTTCGCTACCTGGCCGATGATCCCCGCGCCGATTTTCACCGAAGGGACATCCTCCCGGGCAATCCCTTCGGTTGCGACAGCCTGGAGTTCATTGGCCTTTTCGTCCAGGAGAAGCAAAGCGAACTCTTCCCCTCCGATCAGGTTGATGATGATCTCGATAATGATCTGCAGCACCTCTTTGGAGTCCAGTGTGGAATGGAGTTGATAGCTGGCGATGTAGAGATTGGCAAGATTATTGTTTTCATGCTCGATCTCCACATAACGGGTTGCAAAATCCTGGTTCTCTGCCTCAACCTTCTTGATCCGCCCCAGGATCTCCTCCTTTTCCGCCTCAAGCTCCTGGATACGTTTCTGAAGCTTCCTGTTCTCTTTCTCGGCTTCCTCTTCCCGGTTGCCCTCGTGTGGCGCCTCCTCCAGTTCCAACACACGGAAACGGAGCCTTTCATTCTCCTTCATCAACTCATGGGTAAACTCCGCCCCCTTTTTGAATACCTGGAGAAACTCTTCAGCCCGGCTATGGACCCCTTTTTCCTCTTCTGTTGACATTTTACGCTCCTTCTCCGGTCAAACATCTAAAGTGGCTATAAACACATCACTCGAATTCCTGGGGAATACCGCTCCTGATAATAATCTCCCTCGCCATCCTGTCCAGAGAGGTCACCTTGTCCACCGAACCTGTTGCAATGGCCTCACGGGGCATACCGAATACGATCGAGGATTCTTCCGATTCGGCAAGGACCTGGCCGCCGGCTTTCTTGACCGCCCTGACGCCGCGGCTGCCGTCATTGCCCATCCCTGTCAAAACCACGGCAAGTAGCTTGGGGCCGTAAATTCCGGACAGGGAGGAAAACATGACGTCCACTGAAGGGATATACCTGTCCTGGGGCGTAGGTTCCACAATCCTGGCAACAACCCCGCCGTTAGTCGCCTGAAAAACCATGTTCATTCCGCCGGGGGCTATAAGGGCCATTCCCGGCATGACCGGGTCCCCATCCTTGGCCTCTCGCACTTCCATGGCCGATGTGCGGTTGAGGCGCTCAGCGAACCCTTTTGTAAAGCCTGCCGGCATATGCTGGGAGACGACTACAGAAAAAGGGGGGGGCTCGGCAAATGCCGAAAATATGCTCTGCAGCGCCGGCGGCCCGCCTGTTGAAGCCCCAATGGCCACCACATCTACCTTTGTTGAAGCGGGCCTTGACTTAAGCGGTGCGGCAGCCTTTTTCAAATCGGGAGGCGCTTCCAAGGGAGGGAGGGATTCCCGTTTCTTGATCCATGCCATGTTAAGATTAAAAACGTTTTGCACCTTCTCCTGCAGGTCTTCGCGGATCTTCAGGAGTTCATCGGATATCCTCCCTGTCGGCTTGGCGATAAAATCCACCGCACCCAGTTCAAGGGCCTTGAATACCTGATTGTCCCCGCTCTTCGAGCTTATGATGATGACCGGAAGGGGAAAGGAGCTCATGACGATACGCAGCAGGGTGAACCCGTCCATCTTCGGCATTTCCAAATCAAGGGTAACAAGGTCCGGCTTGAGATCTACAATCTTGCGGATCCCCTCTTCTCCATCCACGGCATAACCGACTACCTCCACATCAGGCAACCCCTCCAGCATCCTGGTAATGGTGCGGCGGTTGTATGCGGAATCATCTATAACTACGATCCTGATTTTTTTCAAGGAATAGCTCCGGCGCCGTGAGGCTTCTGATAGACCATGTCGTTGCGCAGATGCTTCAGCATAAAAGCCGTTGAAATGTTCATCAGTGACTCGGAATGCCCGAGCAGGAGATAGCCTCCTTCACGCAGTGTCCGGTAAAACACCTCTACAACCTTTTTCTTTGCCATCTGGTCGAAGTAGATAATGACATTGCGGCAGAAGATTATGTCCATCCTGCCGAGCAGTGCCAGCCGGTTCTGGTCGAACAGGTTGAGATGGCTGATAGTCACCAGTTCTTTTACCTTGTCGGCAATCTTGTAGCCACCGTCCTGCTCCTGGAAATAACGCCTGATATAAGCTTCGTCGGTTGCCCGGAAAGAGGACTTGCCGTAAACTGCCTTTCTGGCCTGCTGCAATACCCTGTGGCTGATGTCGGCGCCGATTATCTCCACACGCCACCCTTTTCCGAAACCCATTTCCAGCAGGAGCATGGCGATCGTATAGGGCTCTTCGCCGGACGAACACCCCGCGCTCCAGATCCTTAGCGACCTTTCTCCCTTCTTCTCCTTTTCGGCCAGCATCTCCGGAATTATCTCATCGGTAAAGGCCTTCAACTGGAATGCTTCACGGAAAAAGTAGGTTTCATTGGTGGTCAGCACATCCATTATATCGGATATTTCCTGATCTTTCCCCCTGTTGTAGCGCAAGAAGTGATAATAATCCTTGTAACCGGACAGATGGTGGAGCGGCAACCTCTTGCCGAGCCGTTTTTCCAGGAGGTATTTGGAATCGTTGTCGAAGAAGAGGCCGCTATGGTTGTAGATGAGGTCCCTGATCAGGCGGAAATCCTCATCCGTCATCGGCAAATCGGGTTCGGCATAAAACATCATTGATACCTGTCCATAATATCCATGATCTGCTCCCTGACCAGATCATCCGGTTCGGAGTCAAGAGCCGCCCTCACTCTGGGGAGCGCTCTTTCCCCCATGTGCGCTATCATGACCCTGATGAAATTGCTCCTGACATCCCAGTGGGGATGGGCCAGCAGCCTTTCCCAGTATTCATCCAGCCATTCCTCCCCATAACGGGAAAGTATGTCGATGGCTGCCTTGACAACCTCCTCGTCACGGTTCTCGAGGGCCTTCTTCACCACTCCGAGTACTCTTTCTCCACCGATTCCGGCAACCGTCTCCAGGGCTGTAATCGTCAGGAGTCCGTCCGTCGAGGTCTCCAGCAAATCCACTATCGCCTGCAGTGCCCCCTCATGCCTCAGCTTACCGAGACTTTTCAGGGCCGCGCATTTCACCCAGGGGTCTTCATCTTTAAGAACCAGGAGAAGGGGCGAAAGGGCTTCTTCCCTTCCCGATTCACCCAATGCGCCGGCCGCGGCAATCCTGACATCCGGATCTTCATCCACCAGGGCCATCAGCAGGTGGCCGACGCCGGCTTCATTCCTGATCCCCGCCAGCGCATTGACGGCGGTCTTGCGCACCAGGGGGTCTTCATCCTTGATGAGCAGAGAGAGTTTGTCCGCATCCGCCAGTGCTGCTAACAGGAGTGCGGCATTGCGGCGTTTTTCGGGAATTCCGGCGACCGCAAGCTTGCCCGCGATCCGCTGCACTGCTTCACCTTCCTCACCAGCCAGAATGGAAAGGGCCTCTATTGCCCCATCGCGGACCTCGTGGTCCGTGTCTTCCAGAAGGGGTGCGATATCTTTGATCAGGCCATGGAGCCCCGATTTCCCCGCAGCAATCACGGAGACCCGGCGCAAAATTGCGCTCTCTCCCCTCATCCCTTCAACAAGAAGAGGCCCGCAGGCGGAAAAACGGAGTTCGCCGCAGATGTAGGCGATGAAACAGCGCTCATCATCGTCTCCCCCTGAGTAACGGCCCATTATTGCCGCAGCGGCCTTTTCTCCCATGGATCGGAACGCCTGGAGCGCAGTTCCGCTCATCCTGTCGTTGCGGCATAGCTGCAACAGCCCGCCTATTGCCCTTTCATCTCCGATCAGACCCAGAACCCCGACAAGCGATTCCTGCAGGTTCCTATCGGAGGCATCGAGTGATACCAGCAGCCCCTCCACAAAAGGAGCGCCGTTGAATTCCCTCAGCCTTCCGTCGACCAGTTGCACCCCGTCACATGCGGGGAGACGTCCCCTGACCTTCATCAGAGCAACAACCGCCGCCTCACGGACATTTCTGACCCTCTCCTTGATCCCCTCGATCAGTAGAGGGACCGCTTCGCCGTCGCCGATAGCGCCCAGACAGTCAAACACCGCCTTTTTCAGCAGATTGTCTCCAGCCATCGACGCGATGACCGTCATCGGCACCGGTTTGCCGATCTTGCTCAGCGCTTCCAGAATGGTGTAGCGCAGCCATATGTCGGTTTTTCCCAGCGCTCGCAGCAGGTGCGGCACGGCCCGGGCATCGCCGATCTTGCCGAGGTTTTCCGCCGCGGCGGCGCAGACATTCGGTTCGGGGTCATCGAGGGAGCCGACCAGCAGGGGGAGTGCCGAGGCATCGCCGATACTCCCCAAGATATCCAGGACAAATTTACGCACGTCATGGTCCGCATCACACCCATGCCCGCAGAGGACCGGCACTCCCCGGTTCCCAACTCTTTCGAGTGCTTCCACGGCAGAATTGCGCAATCCCGCATTGTCATTGGATGCCAGGAGCGCCACTAACCCTTCGATGATTTCCTCGGGAACGCGCGAGGCCAGCAGCACATCCACCGCCTCCTTCCGAACCCGCCAGCTCTCGTCCCCGAGCGCCGCGAAAAGGTAATCCTTTGTCTCCTTCAGGGGATGCCCGACCAGGCTTGTCACGGCAGATCTGCGTGTTTCCTCGTCCGAAGAGCGTAGTTGCCCGGTCAATGCCTTTATTTTATCCACCTTCGACTCCATGAACCGTTACAGCCCCAATTCCTGTTTTTTCCTTGCTATCAAATCTTCAAAAGCTTCTTCCAGGTACGATGTCCCACTTCTTATCTCTCCGGGGACCCGGCTTTGATAGAGCGCTCTCCCCTCCCCTATCTCGTCGGCCAGGAGCTGATAAAAAGTGCCGTTTCTTACCCCCTCCTCCACACTGGCCTGGTTGTAAAGAACAATGTCCGAAACGATATTGCGGGCGAAACGCCTCGCCTTTATGTGTGCTTCCGGGAGTTCCGGCTCCGCGGGAGGAGAAGGCAACGATGTTCCCATCTCTTCATCAAGTTTAAGCTCCCGGCGTGTAATCTCCAGATCATCCATTTCGCCCGGAGAAAGCTCCTGGGGAGCCGACTGCGCCTCTTCTTCAACTTCGGTCATGGTGTCCGAAGGGGGCTCGGCCGGCTTCTGGCCGGAAACCAGACGATAAACCATGGCCGCCAGCGAATCGGGAATATGGTGTTTCTCTATGTAATCATCGGCGCCATAAAGTGAGAGAGGCGCACGCTTATATCTGGTCTTGTCATAGATGGATGCTATGAAGATCACCTTGACGGAAGAAATTTCAGGGGTTTTTCTGATCGCGTCACACACCTCGAATCCGTACATGGAAGGGAGCGCCACATCAAGGAGAACTACATCCGGCTTCAGTCGCAGGATGGCATTGAATGCTTCCCTGCCGTCGTTATATGCGGAGACGTCGAATGACTCCCGGGCCAGCACATCCGAAACCGTCTTGCAGAAAGCGACACTCTCGTTCGCCACCACCACCTTTATGGCAGGAGGAGGCGTTGAGGGGGGAAGAGCGGGGAGGGGCGCCGCCACCTGTTGCGGGCTTTTCCTGATCACACGGAAAATGGCATTGCATTTGCCGCAGCGCAACTTTATGCCATCCGCTCCGACCTTCTGCTCATCAAAGCTGAATCTGGTCTTGCACCCTGGACATACAATCAGCATAACAGACCTTTCATTTTCAGATTCATGTCAATTCCAATCCTCCGGACAGTTCTTTCACATCCTCTATCCCACCCGGCTCGTCCGCCTCGCTCCAGCTCAGGAGGCGGTCCGGATCCAGCAACATGACCAGATCATCCTGAACCAGGCATACACCTACCAGGTATTCCGCACCCACACCGTGGCTAACCTGCGGAGGAGGTTTTATATTCGCAACAGGGACGGTAATGACCTCGGTCACTTCATCCACGACTATCCCCAGGGTGCGCCCGGCCAGTGCAACGATCAGAAGCCGCCTGTCCCGGTCGATTTCCCGCACGGGCATATCAAACCTCTTGCGCAGATCGACAACAGGAATCACGGCGCCGCGCAGATTTAAAACGCCTTCCATAAATACAGGCGCCTTGGGGAGCACGGCAAGCTTCTGCGGCCGGATTATCTCCTTGATCCGCATGATGTCGATTGCATATATATCCTCGCCCAGGCGAAAGCAGGCGACCTGAATTTCACGAATGTCGTTTTCCATTCAATTCCCGTTCTCTTCTCTTCTGGCCGTATCCTTCTCAGTTATTCAACACAGGTTCATGTCGAGAATTTTCTCCAGGTTGAGCAGAATCAGCATCTGCCCGTCAAAAGTGCCGATGCCTCCCACAAAATCCCGGTCAATCCCTTCAAGCACCGCCGGTGGCGGTTCAATAGCCGCGACGTCCAGCTTTGCAACCTGGATCACCTCGTCCACCAGCACGCCACAGAACTCCTCCCCCATATTAACCACGATAATCCGCTCTTTGCCGGACTTTTCCACGACATCATGCCCGAGTCTTTTATGCATGCTGAAAACCGGGATAATTATTCCCCGCAGTGAAAGCACCCCGCTGACAAAGTCCGGCATCCGCGGGACCTCGGTCACTTCCCGCGGCTTTATGATCTCCTTGATCTCCATAATATCAATCGCATATTTTTCTTCGGCCACCCTGAAGCAGAGCAATTCCTGAAATTCGGTTTCCTCCTGCTCACCGGGCAGGGCAGCTGTGCTCTTCGTTCCATATGTGGCACAGGCAGCAGCGCGCCCTGCCAGCAAAACGGAAAGGGGATCATATTCCTGTAGGACGGAAGCTGCTTCAGAGTGAGATGGAGGTTTGGGCCGACTCTCCGCATTGCCGCAAATCTCCAAATCCGCGGGTGGATGCGCCGCGCTTTCTTCGGCAGGGGCCGAATCCACCCGTGGGAGATTTCCAGGGGAGGAGTGATCAACATCGGCATTGCCGGCTCTCTCCTGTTGCGCCTTTTTCCTTATTTCCGACAGATTCATGTTAAACCTTCGCGCTCGTTCATATATTCAGTTCATCGGCCATTTCTTCGACAATGTCGGCGTCAATCCATGACGCGTCCCTGCCGAAACCCTCGAGCAAAGAATTGGTTGCAACAACATTTATTTTCCGGGGCACTCCTCCGGAAAGCTCGTAAATCCTCTGAACGGCATCGGGAGAAAAGAGCCCTGCGCTCCCGCCCGCCACTTCCATCCTGAAATCCAGGTATTCCAGGGTCTCCTCAAGGTTGAGGGGGGAAAGATGGTAATTTATGGCAATCCGTTGCCTGAAAGGCTCATAGATAGATTCGGCCAGGGTCCTGCGCAGTTCCGGCTGACCCATAATGATGACGCTCAGCAGGTTTTTGTCGTCCAGCTGGAAATTGGTAAGCAGTCTGATTTCGTCAAAGATCTCACGGTCCGGGATCATCTGCGCTTCATCGATGACTATGACCGGACAACACTTTTCATTATGGAACCGGTAGAGGGCTTCGGTGATACTTCCGAGCAACCCGTCCTTGCCGACCGGGGGCGTCGTTACATTCAGATCCCTGGCTATGACACGCAACAGTTCAAGGGCAGTCAATCGCGGATTGAAGATGAAGCAGAAATGGTATGCGCTCCCCATTGAATCCATGAGCGCCCGCGAGATGGTGGTCTTGCCGCAGCCGATGTCGCCGGTCAACAGAGCGAGTTCGCGCTCTTCCAGTACATACTGGAGTCGCGCAAGCGCCTCCCTGTGCCCGGCGCTCAGATAAAGAAAGCGGGGGTCCGGTGTCTTGCTGAACGGTTTTTCCCTGAGGCCATAGAACTCTTTATACATGTAAATCCCGTGAACTGTTCAACTGTTTAACTGTCCTCTGCCTTTACCCGTTTCCCCTGGTCGCCTCGTTGATAATTCCACCCGCGTCAAGGACAAGGATAGTCCGCTGGTCCCCCATATCGGCGGCGCCGGTAATACCTTTGCATCTCCTGAAGGTCTCTCCCATGGACTTGATGACGATGTCCTGCTGGCAGAGCAGGTTGTCAACCAATATCCCCAGCCGCTTCTCCGCCAACCCCACGACCACCACATAGAAGTTTTCCGGCCGGTCCGCAGCCCCTTCGATATCGAAGAAATCCCCCAGACGCAGCAGGGGGAGGGTGGTCTCGCGCAGCTGGATCACCTCTTTCCTTTCCACGGTAAGTATCTCCCTGCTCCCGATCATCATGGTTTCCAGAACCGATGTAATGGGAATTGCGTATGTCCTGCCGGCGGAAACGATAATAAGGGCCTTTATGATGGCAAGTGTGATGGGGAGAGTTATGATGACCCGGCTGCCGAAGCCGTATCGGCTCTCTATATCCACCATGCCGGAAACAGCGGCTATATTGTTTTTCACCACATCCATTCCAACGCCGCGTCCGGAAATATCGCTGATCTCTTCCCTGGTGGAAAAGCCGGGCAAAAAGATGAAATCCATGGCGTCCCGATCGGAAACCGCATCGAGGCTGACAATGAGCCCCTTTTCAAGGGCCTTGCGCCGCACTTTAGCAAGGTCTATACCCCGGCCGTCATCCTCGACCTCTATTACTACGTGATTTCCTTTCTGGTAGGAAGAGAGCCTGATGGAGCCCTTCTCGTCTTTGCCGGCCCGGGTACGCTCCTCCGGTGTCTCGATGCCGTGGTCTATCGAGTTGCGGATAAGGTGCATGAGAGGATCGGAGATGTCTTCAATGATCAACTTGTCCAGTTCGGTATTGACCCCGAAAAGTTTCAGATCCACCTTTTTCCCCTGATCACGGGAAAGTTTGCGGACGATGCGCGACATCTTCTCGAAGAGCTGTCCGACCGGGATCATGCGTATGTCCATAACCCCTTTTTGCAGTTCGGAGAGTTTTCTTTCAAGGGCCTTGGCGGATTTGGCAAGCTCGCCGGCAAAGGCCGGGGAGCCGTCCAGCCTCATGCGGCCGGCAAGGTCGGCAATCACTGAATGGGAAAGCACCAGTTCGCCAACTATGTTCATCAGTTCATCGAGTTTGCCGATATCCACCCGCACAGTCCGGCTGAAGCTCTTGGCGGTTAATATCGAGTCTGTCGCGGGCTCCTGCAACGTATCGCTTTCCAGGGGGGGAACATGCTCCTCCCGGACCTCCGCACCCGCCAGCCTGGTAATGGCAACCTTTTCACTCTCCACCATGGCGGCAATCTCGGCAATATCCCTGTCCGACCCGAAGAGTATTTCAAAATCTATGGATAAGGCGATGCCTCCCCCGGCGCTCGGCAATGTGCTGATGACTTCGCCGCGGCTCTTTAAAAGCTCCGTCAGTTCGGCAAGCTCCTGATCGAATGTTTCGAGGCTGAAGGATGCGCGTACCGAATAGATATTGCGCCCCTTTTTGACATTCTCCAAGAGCCTGTGTTCTTCATATTCGGTCAGGGTATTCAGTGCCTGCGGCGAGAGCCCGAGCTTCGCAAGGGGTGATTCCCGGTCCGAAGAAGGGGTCGCGGTGATGCAGGAATTTATCCGTTCAACCGCATGGGCGATGTTATGCTCTTCACCCACCCCTTCCCCTGCTTCCCGCACGAGGGTTCCGAGAAGTTCCATGGAATCGAAAAGCACGCTTAATATGGATTGGCTGAGCGTGACCTTGCCGAGCCGGAGGGAATCGAGAAGGTTTTCCAGGTTATGGGCGAGCTCGGAAATCTCAGAAAACCCGAACATGCCGGCAAGCCCTTTGAGTGAGTGGGCGCCGCGGAATATGGAGTTGATAAGGTCAGGGCTGAACTCTCCGGATTCGGAACAATCGCTGAGGCTGACCAGATCGATACTCAGCCTGTCGATGATCTCTTCCGCCTCGGCAAGAAAATCCTTCACCGCTTTTCCCGTGTTGTCATTGCCGTTGGTCATTGGTATCTCTGTTGTTAGTCGCTAGCCGCTAGCCGCTGGTCACTGGGTTTCAGCCTATATACCTTTTAATCAGTTCCTGAAGCTTCTGCGGGTCGAACGGTTTTGTCAGGTATTCATCGGCGCCGAGCGCCAGCCCCTTTTCCATATCCCTCTCGCTCCGTTCGGTGGAAATAATGAAGAGCGGGATATCACTGTAATTGGTGTTGTTTTTTACATAGCTGATCAGTTCAAGGCCGTTTATATCCGGCATGTTGATATCGGTGATGATGAGGTCCACCTTTCCCCGCGGCAATAACCGCAAGGCCTCGAAACCGCTGGCGGCTTCGACGATCTCATAATCTTCCAGGGTCTCGATGGTCGAGATAAGCAGCGAACGCATGGTCGGCGAATCTTCGGTAATCAGAATCCTTTTCACATCCCCTCCATGCCTTTACTCTTGAGTTTTCGTTGCAGGAAGGCCCTCTCCATTGCCACTCCCGCCTGCGAAAGAAATATTTCCAGCGAATCCGTGTCCCCGATCGGTTTTTTCCCGGGAAGATTGTCCCCGTATAAAAGGGCAACAACCTTTCCCTCGCTGACTATCGGGCCAACAAATATCTCGGCCGGCGCTTCTCCCCCCAGCTTATCAAGCAGATAGCGGGTCCACGCGCCGTCATCCGGTCCTGACTTAACGGAAATACGGGTCTCGATGACCTGGGCAAACAGGGACTCTTCACCTCTTGGGATCTTCATGTTCCTGACGATGGAATCCGCTGACCCGCTGACGGCGTTGATTCCGAACTGCCCGAGCCCCACGATCTTGTCCCGTTTGACAATGAATATAACCGCTCGGTTCATGAATTCGGAGGCGAAACGGAGCACCAGGAGGATTATCCCTCCTCCCAGTGCCGGATCGTTCAACTCCTCCAGCATCCCGCGCAAAAGCGAAATGCCCGTGCTCTGGACCACCGGTGCGGTTTGGGAAGCCGGCTCTTCGCCCATCTCCAGGCGCAATTCGTCACCCAGATTCACATTATCGCGACTTTCCGGCGCATCTCCTCCGGTCTTGACCTGATTGAGCCCGGGGAGAAGATTGGCCATGAAATTATTCAGCACCCCCGGTTCGCCGACCTCATCCTCGCGCGGCTTCAAGATGAGCGGGAACCCCATCCGCCGCAGTTCCAGTTCAGCCTCGTCGTTATGGCAGTCGGCCATTGCCAGCACGGGGATATCCGTGAAATTGCTTTTTATCAATTGGAGCAGCTCAACCCCTCCCATTAATCCGGTGCCGTCCATTTTCGGCATGATCAGGTCGATGAGTAGCGTCGGGCGAAGACCGTCACGGCAAAGGGCGGCGAGCATCATGAGAGGGGAGTCGGCGCCTCCTGCAAAAGGGTAGACCTCATAGCCGCATGCCTCCAGCGAAGCGGTCAGGGTGTCACGGGTGGCGGCGTGGTCGTCCACCAGGACAATCGCCGGCTTTTTATCGGGCTCGGAATCAGGATCGGAAAACGGGGAGACATCTTCAGCGGGGAAAAAGGCGTTTGCTCCGGCACTTTTTTCGGGGAGAGCGATTTCAAGCGGCAAGGGGGAAATGGCTTCCGCAGCTTCACCACACAGTCGTTTTTCATCGATGCGCCTGGACCCCTCCATGGCCAGATATTGAGAGTTGACCCCCTTGTCCAGCATGAATTGCAGTGGATCCGTCTCCATGGAATCCACCATTTCCACATGCTCCTGCAAATCGAAGTCAAAGGTCCCGACGGTCCAGCCAAAAAACGAGCAGACAACTTTCTCTATCTGCTCCCTGATCACTTCTTCGACGGTTTCGGCCGGCAGATTAAAACGCCTGACAAGGATCGTTCCAATCCTCTCCTTGAAACCTTCCATTCCCTGTATGGAAAGCGCCCGGCTCATGGTGGGAAGGTCAATGGAGCCCTTACGGACCAGCAGGTCCGACAGAGTATCCTGATATTCGGGAGATGTTGCCCGGACCACCTCTCCCTGATGGAAAACGATCTCTCCCTCGCGTTGCCTGCTGTTCAGGGAGAGAATTCCGGACTTCCGGCTCAGGCTCACTATCTGCAGGATCTCGCCCAGACCCAGATCTTCCAAGTTGCCCACAAGATTCATATCCGCAACACTCTAACCTGTCGAAAAGATGCAAAAATGGTCAGTCATAATAAACTATCGCAGAGTCTAAGTAAAGATATTTGCATCTGTTAACGGAGCAGTATTTCACCGATCCCGGCCCCTGAACATAAGGCGGAGCGGCGTGCCGGTAAACCCGAACGCATCCCGGAAACGATTGGACAGATACCGTTCATAGGAAAAATGGACCCCATCCGGCCTGTTGGTGAATATGACAAATGTCGGCGGCTTTGTCCCCACCTGGGTGGCGTAATAGAATTTGACCCGCCTCCCCTGGTGCAGTGGCGCGTGGTGGCTTTCCACGGCCTCGGAAAAGATCCTGTTAAGCTCGGATGTGGTCACCCTCCTGGAGTACTGGGCCATGACGTTGTCCGTTTCGGTCATGATCTTCCCTATCCGCTGGCCGGTCAACGCGGATACGAAGACGATGGGGGCAAAGGGGAGATATTTGAATTCCGTCCTGATACTCTCCACGAAATTACCGATAGAGGAATTGTCCTT
>JBGQDJ010000015.1:0-15212 GCA_041495805.1 Geobacteraceae bacterium | reverse complement strand
TGGTCGCCGTCCCCCCCCTGGTCGCATGCATTATAACGCTTGCGTACCTTAGGCTCGTGGAACTCAAGCTGAAAAAGGCGGGGTATCCGATGTCTGCTGCAACCGCCATGGGAAATATGCACCGCCTGCATTCCTGTCTTTTGTGGAGCACCGGCAAAGGCAAAACGCGCAGAATGATCGAGGAGCCAACTGAGATTCAAGCCCAGATTCTGAAGGCATTTAACCAAGCTGTAACTACGGGTGGGGTCTTACAAAAAACTTAGGCATAACCTGTTGTTATTGCACTGGAATTAGCTCTTTTTTGCTGCCTAACTCTTAAACTCCTGTTAAAGTTTGATTCGCCAATAAATCTTGTGGCTACGGGTGCGAGATATACGCAGGGGTGAAAAATGAAAAACCGAGATCTCTTGGTCCATCTAAAAAGCGATGTGGATGCTTTTTCCATTAAACCTAGGCATCTGGAGCGGATACGTGAGGCCTTTCCCGGCATCCGCCTCGTGGAAGCGACCGACCGTGAAGAGTTTCACGCCAGGCTGGCCGATGCCGTCTGGCTCATGACCTGGGTATTCCGGCCGGATTGGTACGATAAGGCGCCAAAACTCGAAGCGGTATTCACACCGGCCGCCGGGCACGATTGGGCGCCGCCCGACCCTTCAGGTAGAGTGAAGAATTTTTACGGGCATTTCCACGGCCGCATAATGCGGGAAAGCCTTCTGGCCATGATGCTCTATTTCAACCGCCGGTTGGCCCTGGCATCGGATAATCGGGAGAAGAAAATCTGGGACCGCGAGATCTACAATGGCGCTTCCTCACTTTTCAGCCAACGGGTATTGATAGTGGGTTACGGAGCCATAGGCAGACAGATGGCGGAACTTTTAAAACCCTTCGGCGCGCGAATTACGGGAATTAAAAGAAATACGGCGGGATTCGAAAACGATCCGATTGCTGAAAGGGTCGTAACCTTCGATAAGTTGAATGAAGAGCTGCCCAATGCCGACCACGTGGTCCTGATGCTCCCCGGCGGACCCGAAACCGATGGGCTGTTCACCGGGCGGCACTTCGATCTGATGAAGCCCGGCTCTTATCTCTACAACCTGGGCAGGGGAAACTGTTACCGGGAGGAAGACATTGTCCGCGCCCTGATAAACGGACCGCTTGCGGGCGCGGGGCTCGATGTTTTCCAGGAGGAGCCGCTCCATCCCTCCTCGCCGCTCTGGGAGCTTCCCAATACGCTTATAACACCGCACGCCAGCACCATCAGCCGGGAGTACCTGGATCTCTATATCGAGGAATGGATAGAGACTGTCAGAAAAACCAGACTTGATAAAAACTAGAGGGTTTCAATGACCGCCTTCAGGAACTCCCAGAACCTGGCCACAGAGGAGATGCTTACCTTTTCCTCGGGGGTGTGCACGTCCCACATGTCGGGACCGATACTGACCATCTCCATGTCCGGATACTTTTCTCCGATGATACCGCACTCCAGGCCCGCATGAAGGGCCTTGACGGCCATTGGTCTGGCGTACATACGCTGATAAATCCCGGTCATTGTTTTCACCAGGGAGGTGCCCGGTTCAGGTTTCCAGCCGGGATAACCCCCGCTATGGGAACACTCCATGCCGGCAAGGCCCGCAAGAGCCGCAATGCTTTCGGCAACCGCCATCTTGCTGCTGTCAATGGAACTGCGGCTGAGCAGATTCACCAGCACCTTCCCATCTCCGGTTTCCACTACCCCAAGATTGGTGGAGGTCTGCACGAGGTCTTCGATATCCGGCGACATGGCGATTACGCCATGGGGAGCGGCTAACAGGAGCCCCACAACTGCCCTGGTGTCGGAAGGAGAAAAGGTTTTCGCAGGCGTTGCCGAGTGTTCGAGAGAAAGGGAGAGCGCCGGGTCAAATGCCCCGAGCTCAGTCCTGAGCACCTTTTCCAGGTCGGAAACGGCGGACCTGAATTCCTCTTCCCGCGCCGGATCCACAAGGACAACGGCGAAGGCCTCACGGGGGATGGCATTACGTTTGTTGCCGCCATCGATGGCTGCCAGGTCCAAATTGAACCGTGGTATCAGCCCATTGAGAATACTGGCCAAAAGTCGGATTGAATTTGCTCTGCCTCGATTTATGTCGATCCCGGAATGTCCCCCCTTGAGGCCTTGTACCTTGATTCGCCAGGCATTCTTGGCAGGGTCCGGATCCATCAAAACGAGAGTGCGGGTTACGGTGGTGTCTATGCCGCCGGCGCAGCCTATGGTGAGAACACCTTCGTTTTCACTGTCCAGGTTAAGGAAGTATTTCCCACGGAGGATTCCCCCATTGAACGCGTTTGCGCCGGTCAGGCCGGTTTCTTCATCAACGGTGATGAATACTTCCAGGGGGCCGTGATTGATCTTCCGGGATTCGAGAATTGCCAGGGCCGCGGCCACGCCTATCCCATTGTCGGCGCCGAGTGTGGTCCCACGGGCACTGATCAGGTCGTCTTCCCGATAGACCTTAATGGGGTCCTTGAGGAAGTCGTGGCTGGTCTTCTCATTCTTTTCGCAGACCATGTCCACATGGGCCTGGATAACAACACCATGCCTGTTTTCCATCCCGGGGCAGGCCATTTTCCGGATGACCAGATTTCCAGCCATGTCCCGGATCACTTCGTGGCCCATGGCGCGGGCCGTCTCCTCAACGTAGAGGGCCGCCGCGATTTCGTTCCCTGAACCGCGGGGAATCTTTGAAATTTCCAGAAAATGCTTCCAGAGAGCCTGGGGCTCAATATTGTAAAGAGAATCTTCCACGAATACCTCCTATGGGTTTCCATGATGTCGTAACATGGAATAGAGCAAAAGATATGGGCCGTATGGTCCTCTCAATACGTTTAATTACCCGCCTCCTATACTCGGCCGCAATTCGCCGGAAGCGAAAAGGAAGAAAAACCTGAACAGGCAATACTTATAGAACTCTGTGAAAAGCAGACGAAAGCTTCCGCCGTCGTTCCACCAGTTCACCTTTAGATTTTTACTGTCCACCGGATGGGGATAGATGGCAACATTCTTTGGCAGGAGATTGCGGAATATCAGGGTAGCTCGTTTCATGTGATAGCGGGAGGTGATGAGGGTGATGGAAGCGATATCATTCTTCACAATCAGGTCGCGGGCATAGAAGGCGTTTTCCAGGGTATTCCTGGAAACCTTTTCCAGTATTATTCCGTTTTCATCTCGTTGCCCTTCCCCTCTTTTGATCAGGTCCCCCATCTGTACAGTCCGATCAACGCCAATGAACAACAGCCGGCGGGCCTTATTCTCACTGTAGAGACGCAACCCTTCCTCAACCCGGCCCCTTCCCCCGGTGAGTACGACAATGGCGTCTGTCTTGAACTCCCGCTGTTTTACGGAAAAGGTCTTGTATGCAAAGTCTACGAAAAGGACTGCCAAGGCTACCAGGAGAATCATCAGAAGGAAAAACAGACCCTTTATGATCGACATTGATTGATTTCCTTATGCACGCTAATATTTTTCTTGCATACAAAAATACAATTTGTTATAAATTAATGCTTCAGTAATGAGGAGGGAAATCATCCATGTCAAAAATATGTGAAATATGCGGTAAAAGCCCCAGCTTCGGCAATAACGTCAGCCATGCGAATAACAAGACCCGCCGTACCTGGCACCCGAACCTGCAGAAGATCAAAGCCATAAACAAGGGGACCGTGCGCAGCGTCAAGGTTTGCACCCGCTGCATCCGTTCCGGGCTCGTCACCAAGGCGCTGTAGCGACTGCTATAAGTCCCGGGTCCAGAGTCGATATACCTAAAGCCGCCATGATATTTCGTGCGCGGCTTTTTTCTATGGGCTCTGTCCGGCACTTATCGTGTCAGCGCCATCACCTCGATCTCAACCCTGGCTCCCCGCGGCAAACCTTTGACCTCCACGGTTGACCGGGCCGGCTGAGCCTCGGGGAACCTCCGGCCATAGATTTCATTGACGATGCCAAAATCGGCAAGGTCGGTCAGATAGATGGTGCTTTTCACCACGTCATGGAAATCCAGCCCGGCTGCTTCCAGTAGCGCGGCGATGTTTTTCATCACCCTTTCAGTCTGCTCCGCAATATTCTTGCCGTCAATCTCACCGGTTGCGGGATCAAGGGGTATCTGCCCGGAAAAGAATGCCAGCCCCCCCGCCTTCACCCCTTGGGAATAGGGGCCGATCGCTTTCGGTGCCTTGTCTGTTGCGATTATTTCTTTCTTCATGGCCCCCCCTTTATTTGGCCTGCAGCTAGCAATCAGCCGCTAGCGACTAGCTCTTTAACCGTTCCACCTTCGTAACCCCGGTCACCTTCATAATATTGTTGATCACCCTGTTCAGGTGGTCCAGGTCGGTGATTTCCACCTCGAACAGATTTATCCCGCGCTTATCCACTGTGCTGTGTATGGATGCGCTGGCGATATTGGCCTCACTGTTGGCTATTGCCTGGGAAATATTGGCAAGGATCCCTTTCTGATCATGGCATGATACCCTTATTTTGACCGGTAGCGCCACCTTTCTTGTCTGGTTCCATGCCACATCGACGCGCCTTTCAGGATCGCATTCCTGGGCAATGGTGCAATCGGAAGTATGGATCGTGACCCCCCTTCCCCTTGTGATAAATCCTGTTATTTCGTCGCCCGGTACGGGATTGCAGCATTTGCCGAAACGGACCAGGACATCCTCCACTCCACTGATCTGGATGGCGCTGGATGACTTTTTCGTCAGCTTCTCAATAAGCTTGCTGACTCGGGATTCCTTGCGTTCCTGGCGTTCCTCAAGTTTCTCGGGAGGAAGAAGCTTGCCTAAAAGTTGATTGCAGGAGAGCTTGCCGTACCCCACCGAGGCCATAAGATCTTCATCACCGACAAAGCCGAATTCAGTCGCGACCCTCTTAATTTCACCCGACTTGAGCAGCTTGCCGTAATTCAGGGAATATCGGCGGAATTCCTTTTCAACGATCTCCCGTCCCAGGGATATGCTCCGTTTCCGCTCTTCGGTCTTTATCCAGGCCCTGATCTTGTTTCTGGCCCTGGAACTTTTGACAATCTTCAGCCAGTCCTTGCTTGGCGTGTGATGGGGAGAAGTTACAACTTCAATAATGTCGCCATTTTTCAATTCATACTTTAGCGGCACAAGCTTGCCGTTCACCTTGGCGCCCACGCAGCGGTGGCCTACATCTGTATGCACTCCATAGGCGAAGTCGATGGGGGTGGCCCCCCGGGGGAAACTCTTTACGTCCCCCTTAGGTGTGAAGACATAGACCTCTTCGGGGAAGAGCTCAACCTTGACGGTGTCCATGAATTCCCGTGAATCCTGCAATTCCTGCTGCCATTCGAGGAGCTGCCGCAGCCAGGCAAAGCGTTTCACCTCTTTTTCGTCGTACCCTTTCCCTTCCTTGTATTTCCAGTGGGCGGCAATGCCCGCCTCGGCCACCCGGTGCATTTCCATCGTTCGTATCTGCACTTCCATTCTTTCGGCAAAAGGGCCGATAACAGTGGTATGGAGCGACTGATACATATTACCCTTGGGCATGGCGATATAATCCTTGAAGCGGCCGGGGACAGGTTTCCAGGTGGAATGGATAATGCCGAGCACCTCATAGCACGCCCTGATATCCTCCACCAGGACCCTGATAGCGATCAGGTCGTATATCTGGTCGATATCAACATTGCGGCTCTCCATTTTCCGGAAGATGGAGTAGAGATGTTTGCTCCTGCCGGAAACATCCCCCTTGATGTCATGCTCTTCCAGCTTGTGAAGGATAATCTCTTGGACCTTCTCGGCGTCGGACTCACGTTCCTGTTTCTTCTTGGCGACCTTTGAGGCAAGATCGTAATATATCTGCTGCTCCAGATATCGGAACGACAGGTCTTCCAGTTCGCTCTTGACCCATGAAATACCCAGGCGATTGGCTATGGGGGCGTAGATATCCAGGGTCTCCTTGGCGATTGAGCGCTGCTTTGTCTCGGGCTGATGCTGGAGTGTCCGCATGTTGTGGAGCCGGTCGGCAAGCTTGATAAGTATGACCCGGATATCGTCGGACATGGCCAGAAGCATCTTGCGGAAATTTTCAGCCTGGCTCTCCTCTTTGGTCCTGAAGTTTATTTTCCCGATTTTTGTGACGCCGTCAACAAGGTTCGCCACCTCAGCTCCGAATATGCTTTCAATTTCCTCATGGGTGGTGAGTGTGTCCTCCACGGTATCGTGCAGAAGGCCGGTGACAACCGAAGGCACATCGAGCTTGAGGTCGGCCAGGATAGCCGTAACCTCCATTGGATGGATAAGATAAGGTTCTCCCGACAAGCGGATCTGTCCTTGATGGACCTTGGCGCTGAAGACATAGGCCTTGCGTATAAGGTCAAGATCGGCAGAGGGATTATATGCGGATACTTTATCCAGTATGTCGTTAAGTCTTATCATAGTTACTCAAAAGGCTAAGGGAGAAGGGGCAAGGGCAAAAGTTCACTTTTGTCTCTTGCCTTATTACCCTTAGCCTCCGGTAAAGACAAAAAAAGGGCGGAAGCACCAGCTCCAGCCCCTGTAAGCCCAGGATTAGCGGCTTTTTCGCGAAGTCACTTCGTAACCGATTTTGCCCGCCGCGATTTCGCGCAGAGAGATAACCACGTTCTTGTTATCGGCGCGGTTCTCTATAAGCGGCTTGGCTCCCTTAAAATGCTGCTTGACCCTTTTTGCCGCCAGCATCACCAGTAAAAACCGGTTATCAACCTTTTCCAGACAATCTTCAACCGTTACCCTTGCCATTTGATACTCCTTTCAGTCTTAACCGGACCAGTTACCAGTATAACCTCTCTAATAACCCTCTGTCTCAAGTCTCAGGTCTCTAGTCCCTGTATCTCAAATTTCTCCTTTACGTCATCAATCACCCGTAAAGTCCTGCATTGTTCAGCGATCAGTACGGACTTCAACTCTTCAACCGCCTTGCTGAATATATCATTAACGATGATGTAGTCGTACCACCCAAGTTCCTTTATCTCATCTGACGCATTCCTGATGCGGCGCTCTTTCACCTCATCGCTATCTGAATTGCGACTATCGAGACGGCGGCGCAGTTCGTGAAAACTGGGAGGCAGAATAAAGATAAAGACCCCATCACCGTAAAGCTCTTTCAACTGACGCGCTCCCTGGCAGTCAATGTCCAGGATAACGTCGATTCCCCTGGTGCGATACTCATCGAGGGACTTTATGGCGGTGCCGTAATGGTTGCCATGGACTTCAGCCCATTCGGCAAACTCGCCGGCGTTGATCATCTTTTCAAACTCGGCTGGAGATATGAAAATATAGTCGCGGCCACGCACTTCGCCGGGTCTGGGAGCGCGCGTAGTATAGCTCACAGAATGCCGCAAGTTCTGAAAAATGTCAACGACTTCCTTGCAGAGCGTGGTCTTGCCCGCCCCTGATGGAGCGGATATGATAAAAATAATTCCCTGTCGTTTCATGCTGTAACCTATGTATTACTTCAGCAATTAAACATCACAATCCTGGTATAGGGGCGTTGCTTGCCGCGCCCCTATTAGGCGGAGCAAGCAACGCCCCTACTCGTCACGGTTATTCAATATTCTGCACCTGTTCGCGGATCTTTTC
Source organism: Geobacteraceae bacterium (assembly GCA_041495805.1). Lineage (GTDB taxonomy): Bacteria > Desulfobacterota > Desulfuromonadia > Geobacterales > Geobacteraceae > JBGQDJ01. The sequence continues at coordinate 7,601 of JBGQDJ010000015.1, read as the reverse complement.
CATCTCCGCCTTCAATTCTATGATAATAGAGGTGACTTCCGCATCGTTCGCCTTGGAGCCGATGGTATTTACCTCGCGGTTCAATTCCTGGATAAGAAAATCGAGTTTCCTCCCGATCGGTTCATTAAGCTCAAGGGTTTCATCAAACTGCTTAATATGGCTATTGAACCTGACCAGTTCTTCATTTATGTCCCAGCGTTCGGCCATTAACGCGATCTCCTGGGCAAGGCGCCCTTCATCCACACCGCTGTCGGCTGCCAATTGCATCACTCGTGTCTTATACCTTGCTGAATTTTCCGCCACCGCAAGCGGGGTACGCTCCATTATCCTATCGACGAGTCCGGAAAGCAACTTGCGCCGGGTCTGTAGATCTTCGAGAAGCGCGCTCCCTTCGCGCGAACGCATGGCATCCAGGTTGTCCGCCGCATCCCGAACAGCGGCGATGAGCGCATCCCGCAAACCTTCCGCCCTGTCGCAGTTCTCTTCCGTTACCAGAAGGTCTTTCTGGGAGGCAATGAGGGACAATGAGACCGGGTCATAGATTCCCAGCGACTCTTTCATCTTGGTAAAGGCTTCGTAATAGGCCTTCGCCAGGGGTAAATTCACCTGCGGCAGCCCACCTGCGGCGGCCATACCTTCCTGCAGGATGTAAACCTCTATTTTGCCCCTTTTGAGCCGTTCGGCAACTGTTTTCCGCACATCGTTCTCCAGAGCCAGGAGAGTCCGTGGAAGCTTTACGAATATCTCGGTGTAACGGTGGTTGACAGACCGAATCTCGACGATTATCCTGCCGTTTTCCAATGAGACCTCGTGCTTGCCGTAGCCGGTCATGCTTTTGATCATAAATTCTCCGTGAGTAGTGAAAAGTTACATTTGGTCAACTATCGCTTCTGCAGCTTTTGCTCCCATCTCCAGGCGTCGGCAACGATCGTTTCCAGGTCATTGTACCGGGGTTCCCAGTCGAGAACCGTTCGTATATGGTCGGCCCTGGCCACGAGCATGGCAGGATCACCGGGGCGGCGGGGCGCTTCTTCGACCGGGAAATCCACTCCGGACAACCGGCGCGCGACTTCTATCACCTCGCGGACACTCGCTCCGCTGCCATAGCCGACATTAAGGGTAACCGATTCTCCGCCGTTCTCCAGGTAGCGCAAAGCCGCAAGATGGGCGGAAGCGAGATCCTCAATATGGATATAATCACGAATGCCGGTACCGTCGGGAGTAGGGTAATCAGTCCCGTAAATTGAAATGCTTTTTCGCATCCCCAGCGCCGCTTCGCAGCAAACCTTAATCAGATGGGTGGCCTCGGGTGTGCGCTGCCCCATGCGCGCCAGCGGGTCGGCGCCGGCCACGTTGAAATAGCGGGGCGCCGCATAGCGGAACCCATGGGCGGAAGCCACATCTCTAAGCATCCATTCGCTCATCAGCTTGGATGATCCATACGGATTTATCGGCCTGGTCGGACTATCCTCCGATGCGAATCCCCCTTCCGGCATGCCGTAAACCGCCGCGGTGCTGGAAAATATGAACCGCTCCACACCGAATTTAACGCACACAGTTAAGAGATTGAGGGTGTTGCGGGTATTGTTGGAGTAATATTTCAACGGTGCGGAAACTGATTCGGGGGCGACAATGGCGGCGGCAAAGTGCAGGACAGCCTTGCAGCCAAATTCCCGGAAAACGTCTTCAACTTTTTCCGTATCGGCCAGATCGCCGACCACCAGCTTTTCGCCATGCACGAGTGCATCGGCGAATCCTGTAGAGAGGTTATCATAAACCACAACATCATATCCGGCTTCGGAAAGCTGCCGCACCACATGGCTGCCGATATATCCGCATCCACCGGTGACGAGAATATTGCTCATCCGTTATTACCTCCTGAATTTAAGATTTCCTGTTCCATACAACTCTGAAACAGATCCTTCTTATTATTACTCCCCTTTCAATCTGTCCAGAATCCCCGCAGCGAGAAGCGGCAGCATGATCTCATGGTGGCCGGTGATGGTGTATCCTTTGCTTGAGCCTGAAGTGGGGCGCTTGACCACGTTCTGCAAGGGGCGGTAGTGCTGCTGCATGTCGAAATTTGCGGTTGTGAATCTATCCACCCGGTGTCCGAGGTTCTGGGCAATGGAGAGCGCCTTCAGGAACACCTCCGGTAGAATGACCGCGCTACCCACATTGAGGAAAACTCCGCCGTCACCAAGGTCGGCGACCACGGAGGTCAGGAGCCGGAAATCGGTGAAGCTGGCCGCGCCGATAACCGCGCCGTCCGCTTCGGGGTGCTGGTGGATGATATCGGTGCCGAGCGCCACGTGTACCGTAACCGGGATTTCCCGCTCCACGCAGGCCGCCAGCAGGCTCAAGTCGCGATGGGGATGGTTATTGTCGATGATGAAGCGCCCCACTGACTCTCCGTAACCCAACCCCTGCTCCACCCCCCGTTTAAGGGCGCGGTTTATGTCCCGGCCGGTCTCCTCGGCCATCCCGAAATGCCCCTCATGCAGCACCGCACCAACGTCCTCGCTGGTTTCGCCTATCAGTGAGATCTCATAATCATGGATCGGTCCGGCCCCGTTCAGGGCTACAGCGGAAATTATACCTGCATCGATGAGGCTTTTCAATACGGGCTGCAAGCCGCATTTGATCACATGGGCGCCCATGGCCATGATTACCGGTTTCCCCTTGGCGTGGGCCGCAATAACGGCGTCGATCACTCCAAGCAGCGCCTGGGAGCCGAGCTGGTCGGGCAATGCCGCCAGAAGTTCGGCTACCTTCATCCCGGCATGAACCGGGCCGGCTCGATGCTTTGCCATGACGACCTTATTTTTTCTCTCCGAAAGCGGATAGGTTTTCACCCCGGTCATGTCGATAGGTTGATATTTCATGATATTCTTTACCCTTTTATGGAGTTCAAAATTCAATATTGAACCCGTTTCTCAGCATTCAAGCGCGCGTTCCACCCCGTCCAGAAGGGCTTTTACGCTGATGCTTGCGCGACACTCCGCATCTTTATCGCATTCGGTCTGGAAACAGGCGGCGCAATGGAGTGGCGACTGGATGATGACATGACCCCTCCCCCTCGGCCCGCTCCGTTTGCCGTCGCTGGAGCGGTAAAACGATACCGTGGGAGTTCCGACAGCGGCAGCCAGATGCACCGGGCCGGTGTCCCCACCCACGACCAGGTCAACTTTTTTCAGGAGAGCGATCAACCCTTTGAGAGAATAACGGTCGATAACCCTTGCGCCTTTGCCGATCTCCACTGCCAGGGATGTCACCGCTTTCTGTTCGGCTTCATTCCCCCAAGACAGAAGAATGGTGGAATCCGGATAGTGCCCAAGCAACTCTTTTCCCAGCTCGATCCACCCCTTCTCGCTCCAGAATTTCGTCCGCCATGTTGTTCCATAATGGAATAGAAACACCAGCCCATCGGCCAATGTAGCGATCAGCGCCTCCGCGGCTGCGTCATCCTCCGGCGCTGTCTGGATCTCGGTGCGATATTGCAACCCCTGGAAATTACGGCCGAAAGGGACGCTCACAACCCGAAGATACTTGTCTGTTATGTGTCTATCCTGGGGACGAACCGGTATCTGCCGGTTTGTGAAGAGGAGATTGACCGATTCCTGCAACTCCTCTTTGGCGAAGCCGACTCGCTGCTCCACCCCGGACAGCCAGCAAATAAGACCGCTCTTCAGGTTCCCCTGGATATCGAACAGGAGTTCATACTCCCTCTCCCGTAGCGCTCTCTTCAATGCGACGACCTCCCGGCGGGTCTCCCGCGCCAGGGGGTGTTTGCGCCAGACCTTTGTGCGCACGGTGTGGATGTGGCTGATCAGCGGATTGCCGTCCAGCACTTCCCGGAACGGCTCCTCCACCACCCAGTCGATCTCGACGCCGGGTAACACCCGATGGAGGTATTCCAGCACCGGCAGGGCATGGATGATATCGCCGAGGGCGCTCATTTTGACGATCAGTACCCTCAAGGCAAGACCCCGTTTTTTGCCAGCATCTCGACAATCGCCTTGAAAACCTCATCCACGGATATCTCCTCCATGCATGCGAGGTTGCGATGGTTGGCGCACAATTTGGCATTACAGGGAACGCATGTTATTTCCCCATGCCGGATAATGCGATGGCCTTCACCAACGGGGCCTGTCCTGTCGGGATCGATTGCGCCAAACAGTGCAATGACCGGAGTCCCCACGGCCGTGGCCATGTGCATCGGCCCGGTATCACCGCTTACCAGAAGGGCGCATTTTTGTAAAACAGCTCCCAGCTGCAACAGGTCGGTCCTGCCGACCAGGTCGAGAGGAGGGCGGGACATCCCGGCATTTATCTCTTCAGCCAGGTCCCTTTCTCCTCCACCGCCGACGATCACGACATCCACTCCCAACTCGTTGCCTAAACGCTCACCAAGAGCTGCAAACCGTTCCGGCGACCAGCACTTGATACGAAAGCTGGCGCCAGGATTCAACGCAATCGCGGCTTTTCCCCGAAAAGAAGAAGACTCGAACAATTGTTCAGCATAGCGCTCTGCCTCCCCTCCAGGAGCGAACGCAAGCCGCTGGTCCACAGTCAGGGGGTCGATACCTAGCGGGGCAAGGGTTTCAAGATGGTTGACCACGGCATGAACGGTTCTACCCTTAGCCTTGTGATAGACCAGGAACCTGCATGGAAAGGCGGCCGAAGCGAGGAACCACCCCTTCAGGTTGCTGCGCTGGTAATTGATAACCAGATCAAAGCGCGTTTTGCGCAACTCTTTCCAAAGCTTCAAGAGGCTGGAAAGCGACCTGTGTTCTCCTCTTTTGTCGAATATGACCGTATCGTGGACCAAGGGGTTGTTTTCAAATAGTGATGCTGAGACCCGGGAGCCCACCAGAATCGAAATGCGCGCCTGCGGAAACCTTTCTTTCAGGGCCCGTATTGCCGGGGTGAGGTGAAGCAGGTCACCCATGGCTCCGGGTTTGATTATGAGGATACGGATGTACGTTCTCATCTTTCCCGCCCGATCCGCGAAAGAAATTGCGTGTTGGCCGCTGTTGCTGAATAAAGACAATTTACGCTTTTATTAACAATTTGGTTGTTGTTATTGTAAATTAGTGGCACGTCTTTTCCAAGACACTAAGGTTCTAGTAGGGATGTGTCTCAGCAGTAATGCTGGATTTATGAAATTTCTGCTGAACTTGTGTTCAACTCACCTGCTTTGATCGTCTTGCAAGAAGGCACATCAATTAAAGGCATTTCTTCAATGACTTGAAGCCTAGCAATCCCGTTTAGATATGTCATATTGCCATCTGGATCGCGCGATTCACGGAAAGTACTTTCGACATAACCCTCTTTTGCTGTTAGAGGTTTGAGTCGACCCAGTACATCATTTCTGACAAAAAATGCATTGTTACCGGCACTGTTTGATCCTACAAAAGAATATCCTTTTTGATTGCCCAGAAGCACAAGCGCAGAAAGTGACGCCCCTGCATACAACCAACTAAAGTGTGCAGTACGTCTGAAGAAATTTGGATTATAGGGAATAGTGACAGCCTGCTCCGCTCCAAAGACGCTGTTATATTCTATTATAACTATTCGAGGAGTTACAACGTCAATTGCTTTCCAAACCCAATAATCATTACCGTCAATATCGACACTCAGTACTCCAATATCACCTGTAAAGCCCATTTCAGAAAGTATTCCATTGATATTTTCCGCTGTCACGAAAGTTGAGTAAGGCACTAACTCACGGAAGAAATAAAAAGGCTGGGATTTGATTTTGTTCTCCAGTTCCGGATCACCATCCAGAATCAAGCCACGCCATGGTTCCACCTCCATAAGATACCGGCAGTTTGCTTCGCGGAAGTCCTCTACGCCAAACTCGACAAATCGACGGTTAACAATTGGAACATGTTTAACAAGGTGTTGGAGGATACCATCTTCACCAAACTGCGAATAAACCTTGAACTCGCATTCACCCAACGGAGTTCCTGGTGGAAGAGCCTGAACCCTGCGGCGCTCAAAGTCAGCCTGTGCCATGATCAAGATATTGAGTCTAGACTCAAGGGCATCTAGCCTTTTAAGAGTGTTCATCTGATAAGTTGTCCGCTGTTTAATTTTCAGATAGCTCTTTATTTTTGACCACAACCATTTCATATAAGCCTTTAACTGCAATTATCGCCCCCCCAATTTGAAATCAACCATGCATCACTTATCTCTCGAGCGCGCAGATATTAGTCTTCTGGAGGAGTCTTTTTAAGCTTGCGAGCCGGTACCCCAACGTAAGTTGCATTTTGACAGTTTAAGTCTTGTACAACAACAGCGCCGGCTCCAATGGTAACATTGTCACAGACAGTAATTTTATCGATAACCGTTGCATTTACACCTAAAAACACGAAGCTACCCAAATGGGACCGACCTGAAATGACTGCCGATGGTGCGATGTGGCAGAAGTCAGCTATTGTTGATTCATGTTCCAAGATGGAACCGGTGTTCAGGATATTGCCATTACCGATTCGAGACATTGGTCCCATGTGCGTACCATGACACACAAGGTTGCCATCACCTAGTAAGGCAGTTGGTGTGATGTGCGCGTCACCCGCAATCAGGTTTGGCAATTCGAACCCAATTTTTTTTGCTTTATTATAAAATAATGCGCGCTGATGGTTATCGCCAATAGCAAGAAAAAGAGCAATTATGCCAGTGCTAAAATAACTACTCAAATCATTAACCGACCCTATTATCTTGACTCCAAGTATTGATTCATCTCCAGAAACAGGTTGTGTGTCCACTATCCCTTGAAGTTGATACTCGTAATTACACTTTTCCTGCAAAATAGATAATAATGCTCTGCAATGCCCTCCTGCCCCCAGCACGAGACATTTTTTCATGTTGCCCCCACAGAACCGGTAATTGTACAAATCTCGTTTCAACGCAACAAAATCATACGCCTGGTCAAACTGAGCAAGTCCAGTGCTGGTACCGATTTGATCATTTGTTGGTTATACCCTTTTACATCGCCAGGCAAAGCAGTATATACTGAATATGATATCAGATGCGCTTGCGATTTCCCTCCGGATTCTTTAACTTTATAATATCAATATGTTAGAAGGTAAAAAAGTGTTTTATGCTTTATGCGCAGGCATCGCCGTTGGCATAAGCATGGTGATAGGCAAAACAAATTACCATCTCCGAGGGATTCTCCTATGTATGTGCGGGCGTGTTGACAGCATTGATTTAAGGACACGCCCAAAAACGCCTAGATCAATTGATTTGATTATTAACTCTTTGACTGAGTGCTTTGTCAATTCATTAGTTGTGGCTTGTGCTATCAACTGTACTTTCAGGCGATCATGTTTCGAATACTCTGGGGTATCTGCAAAACAGCTACCCTGTAGACTTGATTCATTAAACGTATTCTCCGAATAAATAGTTCCATTGGACAAAAAGTAATCGTACATTTTCGTACCAGACATGGGTTGTGCAATATTCCAATAACAATGTACCGGTTGAACTTTTTTGGCAAACATTATTGATTTAGAATCGGTTTCCCAAGTGGCCTCTGGTAACCCCAATACGAAACATAAAACGAGCGGAAGGTCTACGGCTTTAATATAACT